>NZ_JAUBRI010000116.1:0-12193 GCF_036701795.1 Microcoleus sp. N9_A1 | reverse complement strand
TAATTGGTATCTCGGTAAAAAAATGAGTAAGATTACTCATTGACAACAGTGCTTTTAGCTTAACTTGTGAGTAATGG
The DNA here is from genome assembly GCF_036701795.1 of Microcoleus sp. N9_A1. Taxonomy (NCBI): domain Bacteria; kingdom Bacillati; phylum Cyanobacteriota; class Cyanophyceae; order Oscillatoriales; family Microcoleaceae; genus Microcoleus; species Microcoleus sp. N9_A1. Next base: position 12,116 of record NZ_JAUBRI010000116.1, on the reverse strand, counting down.
ATCAACACAGATAAACACAGATGAATTATAGCGGTTCTCAAAAAAATGAGGTATGCCCTATGCCCTATGCCCTATGCCCTATGCCCTATGCCCTATGCCCTATGCCCAGTCGTACCTCATCTTTCTGAGAAAGGCTATATATCAATCGCCTACTCCGAGCGAGAGGTTTTTAACTGCACGAGTCTCAACCGTGTTCAAAAACATCCTTGTACTGCAATAAATCTAAACTTACAAAAACCGGCAAACACTGAAAACATTCCTGTGCAATTTCCCAGCGTTCTTCTCGCTGCAACATAGCAGTCAACTTTTGTTTAGCGCTCAGCAAATAGCGGACATCGTTAGCAGCATAATTTAGTTGATCGTCAGAAAGATTAGTCGCATTTCCCCAGTCGGAACTTTGAGATGTTTTATTTAATTCTACCTTTTCAAGTTCTAGAATTAATTCTTTCAATCCGTGTCTGTTGGTATAAGTTCTAGCAAGTTTACTAGCTAGCTTGGTGCAGAAAACTGGTGCGATGTCAATACTTAAATTGTAACGCATTGTTGCCATATCAAAGCGCGCAAAATGAAATACTTTCTCAATATTTTCGGCTTCCATTAACTTCTTTAAATTCGGTGCTGCTGTCTGGCCTTTGGCAATCCGCACCACTGCAACTTTACCTTCGGGATTGCACAACTGAACCAAACACAAGCGATCGCGCCAAGGTAGCAAACCCATTGTTTCCGTATCAACGGCGATCGCCTCCGCTGTCAAATAATAAGATAAGAGAGAATCGGGAATATCACGATCGTACACTTGAAAATCTGCAAATTCCATTATTGGTAACTGTTGACTGTTGACTGTTGACTGTTGACTGTTGAGTGTTGACTGCCTTCTTCCTTCTTCCCTCTTCCTTCTTCCTTCTATTTACCGACTGCGAACAAAAAGCTGAGTAAGATAATACTCGCCTTTGGCATTTTTGGCAACCCCAATACCGGTCACATTAAACTGACCCTCCATATTTTTGCGATGCCCGTCACTTTTAATCCAACCTTCAACAGCATTGCGTACCGGGTCGCTGTAGCCAAAATTATAAGCAAGATTTTCAGCTACACTTTGATAAGGAATAGTAATTGCTTTTGCCCGCCCCTCAAATCCATCGTGGCTAAAACTTACTTTACCCTTAGCCATATCTTCGCTGTGAATTCTTGCTATCTGACTGATTCGCGGATCGATACTCAGCGGTGGCAACTTTTTAGATGCTCGATATTGATTGATCTGTTGGTTAACCGCTGTTTCTAAGTCAGTAATAGCACTCGAAGCAACATTAGTATTCATGGGAGTTTGTGGCAGCGATCGCGGAGGAATGGAGGTGTCACAAGTAGGCAGGATTGTCAACAATCCCAAGCAAATCGAAATCAAACCTTTGGACATGAAATCAAACGAAAAATAAAGTTAATTGTTACCGATTCCTACAGAGCGATCGCCCCACATTCCGCTAAACTAGATATTCAGAACCTTCGCCACAGTGTTCACGTCTTTGTCGCCGCGTCCCGAACAGTTAAGCACAATGCGCGGATTGCCTGTTAGCTGCGGGCACAGAGTCTCTAAATAGGCGATCGCGTGAGCAGTTTCCAAAGCCGGAATAATCCCCTCCAACTGCGAAAGCCGCTGAAAAGCATCCAAAGCTTGTGCATCAGTTACACTGTAATATTCAGCCCTACCAGCATCCTTCAAATAACTGTGTTCCGGCCCCACGCCCGGATAATCCAAACCCGCACTAATCGAATGTGGCTCAATCACTTGACCTTCATTATCTTGCAGCAAATAACTCATCGCCCCGTGCAGAACTCCCACACTTCCCTTAGTCAAAGTAGCAGCGTGTTTGTCCGTATCCACGCCTTCGCCCGCCGCTTCAACACCAATCAATCTGACAGTTTCTTCCCCGACAAACTCGTGGAAAAGACCCATTGCATTAGAACCGCCGCCGACGCAAGCTAATAAAATATCCGGCAAACCACCCCACTTTTCCTGACACTGAGCCCGCGTTTCTTGACCGATTATCGTATGGAAATCGCGCACCATCATCGGGTAAGGATGCGGGCCCGCTACGGAACCGAGAATGTAATGAGTTGTTTCGACATTTGTCACCCAGTCGCGAATCGCTTCGGAAGTCGCATCTTTCAGCGTTCCCGTACCTGCAGCCACCGGCCGCACTTCGGCTCCCATCAGCCGCATTCTAAACACATTTAAAGCCTGTCTTTCCATGTCGTGAACGCCCATGTAGACAACGCATTCTATCCCGAAACGAGCGCAAACTGTGGCAGTAGCAACGCCATGTTGACCGGCACCAGTTTCAGCAATTACGCGCTTTTTACCCATGCGTTTTGCCAGCAGTGCTTGAGCTAAAGCGTTGTTAATTTTGTGAGCACCGGTGTGGTTTAAATCTTCGCGTTTGAGGTAAATTTGGGGGCCGGTACCGTCTGGTTTAGCATAATGCTCTGTGAGGCGTTCGGCAAAATACAAAGGGCTGGGGCGGCCGACATAATCTTTGAGCAATTGTTGGAGTTGCTGTTGAAATTCGGGTTCGCTGCTGTATTTGTGGAAAGCGGCTTCAAGTTCAAATAAAGCGGGCATCAGGGTTTCGGGGACGTATTTGCCGCCGAATTTGCCGAATCTGCCGAGGGAGTCGGGGCGTTGCGCGGTGGTTTCGGTGGTGAGAGGCAGGGGGGTGACAGTCATTTGATTTTAGATTTTAGATTTTAGATTTTTTAGATTCGCGGGTAAGCTAGAGCCTTGGTGTCGATCGTACCAAATCGGTTGTGGACTTGAGCCGATCGAACAAATTTCATTATAATTCTTTCAATCCTTGACGGGTTAATACAATAGGTAGAAGATGGGATCGCAAACGAGCGATCGCAACCATACCCCAATTCGCTAAAACTAGAAATACCCGTAAAAAAAGTTCAGGCATTTTAACATATGGCAGCACAAAAACGCAAAGATTCTGATATCAAGACGACAGACGGCAAACGAATAGTTTACTCCGAGTTTGGCAATGTTGACAATTCGGCCGCCCTCGAAAGAGGAGTTGCCGAAGTCCCGCCAGCTCAACAAAATTTGAGAGTGCAAGCGTCTCGGAAAGGCCGCGGCGGCAAAACTGTCACTGTCATCACCGGGTTTCAGGGAAAACCTGAAACTTTGGCAGCTTTGGCAAAGCAGCTTAAAGCTCAATGCGGTGCAGGAGGGACGGTTAAGGAAAATGAAATCGAACTTCAGGGCGATCGATCTCAACAACTTCTCGAAATTCTCAAAAAACTCGGCTACAAAGCTAAAGTTAGTGGAGGATGATGAGTCATTAGTCATTACCGTGTTTTAATTTTTAACCTTCATGTACACTCGACCTTTAGCTCGTTTAATCGAACAATTGCAGCGCTTGCCCGGAGTCGGCCCAAAAACCGCCCAGCGTTTAGCTTTACATATTTTGAAGCGACCGGAAGAAGAAGTGCAAGCCCTAGCTAAATCTTTGATTGATGCCAAACAGCAAGTAGGTTTCTGTCAAGTATGCTTTCACTTATCTGCTGACCCTGTTTGCGAAATTTGCCGCAATACCAACCGCGACAGTCATACCATTTGTGTAGTGTCAGAATCCCGCGATGTAATTGCTTTAGAAAAAACGCGAGAATATATGGGCAAATATCACGTTGTTGGTGGCGTTATCTCGCCGATGGATGGAATTGGCCCGGAACAATTGAACATTCAACCATTAGTCCGGCGCGTCAGCCAGCAAAAGATTAAGGAAGTAATTATTGCTATTAGTCCCAGCGTGGAAGGCGAAACTACTACTCTTTATATCGGTCACTTATTAAAACCTTTTACCTTAGTGACGCGCATAGCTTTTGGTTTGCCGATGGGGGGAGATTTGGAATATGCCGATGAAGTAACATTAGCTCGCGCTTTGGAAGGAAGGAGGGAGTTGGATTAGTTATAAGTTGTCCCGCATCTAAATTGTGTTTTCTGGCGGGCGGGACGCCCAACCCCTACTTTCCACAAGAACTCGATCGAGCTTAATCGCTCTTTTTTTACTCAAAGGGAAGAATTTTCTAATCTAGCCATTAGTTCTTCTATTGACAAATCTGGCAGTTGTGACAGCAATAGCGATAAGTTTTCGGCAGACAATGCAAGCAAATTTGGGATGAGATTGACGGTGTTTACTTCTAATTGACCAAAGCGCTTTCTTAAGACATTTTCGGCGATTAAAGTTCGTACTTGTTGCCTATCTGCTTGGGCGATTGGCAATGTGGATAATTGCACTAACAACATAGTGAATTCACCAACAGGTAAAGCCGATACAGAGGAAAAAAAGGCAATTGTCTGAGCGTCTAACTCCCCAAATCTGACTTGCAGAAAGTTCTGCAAAATCAACCGCTGTGCTTCTTCTCTTCCTTCTTGTCTTCCTTCTTCTCTTCCTTGTTGTGTGGCCTCATCTATTTTTTGTTGTAACAGAGGTACGAGCGCCATAACTAACTCCTTATCTTCCTGATTTCCTGGGGCACTAGCTGCTAAATTTACTTGCAGATTCGCTTGCAGGTTGTACAATAATTCTAGCGTACTAGCTCGTAGGGGACTATCAACAGGCAATCTTGTTAATTCCGCGATCGCCCCTTGCTGTACCTTACCCTTACCTAAAATCCGCAACCACATCGTTTCTGGAACATTCGGTAGCTGGTGAATGGCTATCAATCCTACTCGCCAAACTTCCGATAGAAAATAAACCCCCCTCCCCCAACCTTCTGACTCTTCTGGAAGCATAAAATTAAAGCTGCTTAACAAAGCCTCCGAAGCAGTGGGAGTCAGAATCCACAACCTCGGTAATTGCTGGGATTCTAAACGTTGCTCTTCTCGATTAGCTCGGCGCAGTAATTCTGCCCTAGTATTTAAAAGGTTTGACAACACAACTGAAGATATCCTCTGTATTGACGGCATTGCGAAATGGTTCGATCGCAGCCACAGTCGCAGTCATTTGACCTAATAAGCCTAAATTCTCTACGTATTCAGGCGATACAGAAGTGGGTTTAAACCAGATATCAATTTCTCGAACTTGAGCAGAAACATCTTTACTTGTTTCTACTTCTCCGAGAGGTGACAATAACTCTCTTAGGTATTCTTTGGCAAACTGGTCATGGGGGAATTTAGTCATTCTTGGGAAGCACTGTATTCCGAAAAGAACTAAATTAATTATATCTCATTTTAAAACAGTTTTTATTGGCGATCGCTTCTATGTTATACACCCAATATTTGAAAAAATTCAGGTATCTAAGTCTTCTATTTTTTGAGGTAGGGTTACTTCTTTAACCCAGATTTAGGATAAAATCTCAAATCCCCAATTGAGCGACTCTCCCCTGTCACTGCCGCGAAAGGGTAAACTGGACAAAGTTACCGAGAGTAGTAAAAAATCATGGCTAAATTCGATCGACCTTTAAGCTACCCCACAACCCGCAAAATCGACCAAACAGACGACTACCACGGCGTCAAAGTACCTGACCCCTACAGGTGGCTGGAAAATCCCGACTCTGAGGAAACCCAAGCTTGGGTAGAAGCCCAAAATGCAGTCACTTTTTCTTACCTCAACGAAATTCCGGCGCGGGAAAAAATCAAACAGCGCCTGACTCAACTTTGGGATTACGAGAAATACGGGATACCTTTCAAAGAAGGCGATCGCTATTTCTACTACAAGAATGACGGTCTGCAAAACCAATCCGTACTTTATACTTTAACATCCCTTGAGGGCGAACCCAAAGTATTAATTGACCCCAACACTCTCTCAGAAGACGGAACCGTTGCTTTGGGCGGCGTAGCTATCAGCCAAGACGGTAAAAATATGGCTTACGGTTTGTCAACCTCCGGCTCCGACTGGCAAGAATGGAAAGTCCGCGATATCGAAACAGGTGCAGATTTATCCGATCATTTAAAGTGGGTAAAATTCTCAGGGGCATCTTGGACTCACGACGGTAAAGGCTTTTTTTACAGTCGCTACGACGAACCCAACGAAAAAAGCAAGCACGAAGACGTTAACTATTACCAAAAACTGTTTTACCACCAAATCGGCACGCCCCAATCTGAAGACGTATTAATCTACGATCGCCCCGACCAAAAAGAATGGGGATTTAGCGGCGGCATCACTGAAGACGGCAAATATCTAATTGTATCAGTTTGGCAGGGAACTGAAACAAAAAACCTGATTTTCTATAAAGACTTAACTGCCCCTGAATCCCCTGTTGTAGAAATGATTAACGAATTCGAGGCAGAGTACAGCTTTATCGACAATGAAGGCCCTCTGTTCTGGTTTCAAACTGACTTAAATGCACCCTGCGGCCGGGTAATTGCGATCGACACCAACAACCCCCCTCCTTTATCCCTCGCTGGCGATGAAAGTCAAGGGAAATTTACAGAAATTATCCCCGAAGCAGCCGAAACCCTCCAAGGTATTGGCATCCTCAACAATCAATTTGTGGCTTCTTATCTGAAAGACGCCTACACCCAAATTAAAATCTTCAACTTAGACGGCTGTTTCGCGCGAGAAATAGCTTTGCCGGGAATCGGTTCGGCGGGAGGATTTGACGGCAAGCGGCACGATACCGAAACTTTTTATGCTTACACGAGTTTCACTACACCTAACACTATTTACCGCTACAACATGGTGACAGGCGAAAGCACAATTTACCGCCAGCCGAATGTAGATTTCAACCCCGAAGATTACGAGACAAAGCAAGTATTTTATCCCAGCAAAGACGGCACGCAAGTACCGATGTTCATCACCCACAAAAAAGGCTTGCAATTAGATGGCAATAACCCGACATACCTATACGGTTACGGCGGTTTTGGCATCTCGCTGACTCCTAGTTTCTCGGTTAGCAGGATTGTGTGGTTGGAGATGGGCGGAGTTTACGTCACAGCCTGTTTGCGGGGCGGCGGCGAGTACGGCGAAGAATGGCACCAAGCAGGCACAAAGTTCAACAAGCAAAACGTGTTTGACGACTTTATAGCTGGCGCTGAATGGTTGATCGAAAACAAATACACCAAACCGGCAAAATTGGCGATCGCAGGTGGCAGCAACGGCGGTTTATTAGTAGGGGCTTGCATGACTCAGCGGCCGGAATTGTTCGGTGCAGCATTGCCGGCAGTTGGTGTTATGGATATGTTGCGCTTCCACAAATTTACCATTGGTTGGGCTTGGACTTCTGAATACGGTTCGCCGGAAAATCCCGAAGAATTTTCAACAATTCACGGCTATTCTCCGTTGCACAATCTCAAACCGGGAACCGCTTATCCGGCGACAATGATTACAACTGCCGATCACGACGATCGAGTAGTTCCGGCCCACAGTTTCAAGTTTGCTTCTGCCTTGCAAGAAACCCACGCCGGAGAAAAGCCGGTGTTAATTAGGATCGAAACCAAAGCGGGACACGGGGGCGGCAAACCTACTGCTAAAGTGATTGAAGAATTGGCTGATGAATGGGCTTTTTTAGTGCGCGAGCTGGATATTGACGCTTAGCAAGCGGCGTTAGAGGGTGCGATCGACGCAGTTTCATGATTTAGATAGAAAGAGGGTGTAAAGGGCGATCGTTCTTTTTGAATTCAAGGGCGATCGTTCTTTTTTGTCACCAAAATCCTGGTATTAACATATATAATTTGTCAAGTTTTTTTGTTAACTTTTGTAGCGTTGAGTGGGTATTATTACATGGCTGTGAGTTTACTGCACGACAAATTAGTATAAGTATAAATCTCTAGAAATGCGGTACTCTCAACTTTCAACAGCGATCGCACCTCAAAGTCAAAATCTGCCAATTTTTATGAAATTAATATTTTCAGTATATTTACGGTTCAAGCTGTCTGAGCCAGCCTCGATGTCACCAGACCAAGAAAAGCAGTATGAGGGGTCAGACCCCTTGGGCTGATGAATCCGTAAGTAATTTACCATATAACTAACGTTAGACCTGAGATCATTTTTCCCAAAAATAGAGCATCTTGGCTAATACAAAGGCTGTGACCCCTTATTCATGTTAGAATTTGCAGCCATCGGCCGCATCAGGACATCCAACGGCGATCGCAGTAAATCCTGTCTAATGATTGACTAACCTCACAAATAACAAATATAGGCAACTATTACGTATCCTAAAAAAATATTTTTTTAAACTTTATAGTTGAAAGTTTATCGTCATCCATGAAAAGGGGTAGCTTAGATTTAGCAACCAAATCAACCAAAAATGAGAACCATCCCAAATCTGTCAAATTTGTCAGCCGCACCAACACGGAAATATACCAATATGGAAACTAAAATCTTGAGACAAGCCAGCTATAAAGCAGAGACGGCTAGCCTAAAAAATCTAGCGATTGTGGATTCAAAAGTAGAAAACTACCAAGAGTTTCTCAGGGGAGTGAAAAGCGGTACAGAAGTAATCCTGCTCGATAGAACCCGGGATGGAATCGACCAAATCACCGAAATTTTGGGTCAGCGCCACAATATCAACAGCCTGCACGTAGTATCTCACGGCCGAGAAGCAGCAATCGCGATCGGCCCTGCAGAATTGAATCTTGACAACCTAGAAACCTACAGCAACCAATTGCAGCAGTGGGGAAAATCCCTCAGCCAATCCGCCAGCATTCTACTTTACGGCTGTAACGTAGCCGCAGGCAAATCCGGCATTAAATTTATACAAAAAATTAGCGAATTCACCGGAGCAAATATTGCAGCATCCCAAAACCCAACTGGAAGCGCAGCACTCGGAGGCGACTGGAAATTAGAAATTACCACAGGACAAATCAATGCCGAACTAGCCTTTGAAAAAGAAGTCCTAGAAAACTACACATCAGTCCTGGCTACCTTAGTATCTGAAGACTTTAAAAATTCAACAGTAGTCGGGCCTTGGATATATGGAGTTGCTGGTACTTCCACTCCACCAGGTTTAACCGCAGGTGCCGCCAATTCCGGTGTTATTCCCAGTTTAGGAAATAACGATCCAGCAGGCGGCGGCGCTTTGAGATTAACATCAAACGCGAATAACCAATCAGCTTATGTTCTCTACAACAACCCCATCTCTGCCACTGAAGGTCTAAGAGTTACCTTTGATATCTTTGCCTATAACGGTAATGGTGCCGATGGCCTTAGTTTTTTCCTGATTAACGGAACAGCAACGCCAACAAAAGCCGGAGGCTTTGGCGGATCTCTCGGCTATGCTAGCAATAATAGTCTCACTCCTGCTCTGAACTCAGAGGGTATTTCAGGAGGTTACTTAGGTGTCGGATTAGACGAGTTTGGCAATTTTTCCGAGGAGCAACCCCTCCCACCAGCACGAGCTACTTTCGGGCGTGTGGGTGGCCCGGGAGTGGTAAAGGATTCAATAGGAATTAGAGGCAGCGAAAGCAGAACCTATAGTTTTATAACTAACGCTTCTGTTGCCATTGGCATAGATAATGAAACTGCCACGAATCGCACCGATGCTAATACTAAAAGAAGCGTCCAAATTACCCTATTGCCGCCGACTTCGACAATAGCACCTAACCGTCTGACAGTTGCCTTAGACTTGAACAACAACGGTATTTTTGAACCGGGCGAAACACTAATCACCATACCAGATTTGACCGCCGTAAACGGAATAGTGCCATCTACTTTTAAATTTGGCTTTGCTGCTGCCACAGGAGGAAGTACAAACATTCACGAACTCAACAATGTCCTCGTCGAAAGTATAGATGAGCCTACACTCCAAGCCGATGTTTCCATTGTTAAAAAAGGCCCGCTGTACGCCATACCCAGCAGCAACATTACCTACACTATTACTTCTACAAATAACGGGCCAAGCAGTGCCGAAAGCGTCCTGATTCAAGATCCCCTCCCTGCAGGCTTAACTTTCTTCAGCGCCTCCGACGGTGGCACATACAACCCCGTTACCAGGAATGTCGTCTGGCCGGTGATTCCGACTCTCCTTAACGGTGCTAGCCAAGTCCGCACCATCACCGCAACAGTTCCCGCAACACCAGGCACTGTTTTAACGAACACCGCCTATAGCGACTCCAGCACTTTCGACCCCAATAAAGCTAACAACAATAGTTCCCAACCCACTTCTCAAGTCCCAACTACAATTACTAACAATCTTGCCGATGTAGTCACCAGCAAAAGCGGGTCTATTTCTGGTGCACCGGGCGGGACAGTGAGTTATGAAATCGTTACCCAAAACAACGGGCCGGGCACAGCAGATAACATCACAATTACCGACAGCATCATTCCCGGCTTAACAGGAGTCAGCATCTCCGACAGCGGTACCTACGATAGCATTACAGGTATCGTCACCTTCCCCCTGGCCACCTTAACCAACACACAGAGCGTCAGGCGCAGCATCAGCTTCATCGCACCTGCATCCGGCAGCGTCAGCAACACCGCCAGGAGTGACTCCTCTACCCCCGACCCTTTTCCTGAAAACAACAACGGTACTGCACCCGGTGCTAGCGTGACTACAACTCTGACACCCAGTGCCGATGTCGTTACCACCAAAAGCGGTACTCTCAACAGTACAGCGGGCGGGACAGTGAGTTATGACATCGTTACCCAAAACAACGGGCCGAGCACAGCAGATAACGTCACAATTACCGACAGCATCGTTCCCAACTTAACAGGAATCAGCGTCAGTAACGGCGGTACCTACGATAGCATTTCAGGTGTCGTCACCTTCCCCCTTGTCACCTTAACCAACACAGAGAGCGTCACCCGCAGGATCAGCTTCATCGCACCGGCATCCGGCAGCGTCAGCAACACCGCCAAGAGTAGCTCCTCTACCCCGGACCCGACTCCCGGCAACAATGACGGTACTGCACCCGGTGCTAGCGTGACTACGATTCTGACACCCAGTGCCGATGTGATCACCACCAAAAGCGGGTCTATTTCTGGTGCACCGGGCGGGACAGTGAGTTATGACATCGTTACCCAAAACAACGGGCCGAGCACAGCAGATAACGTCACAATTACCGACAGCATCGTTCCCGGCTTAACAGGAGTCAGCATCTCCGAGGGCGGTACCTACGATAGCATTTCAGGTGTCGTCACCTTCCCCCTTGTCACCTTAACCAACACAGAGAGCGTCACCCGCAGGATCAGCTTCATCGCACCGGCATCCGGCAGCGTCAGCAACACCGCCAAGAGTAACTCCTCTACCCCTGACCCGACTCCCGGCAACAATGACGGTACTGCACCCGGTGCGAGTGTCACCACGATTCTGACACCCAGTGCCGATGTCGTTACCACCAAAAGCGGTACTCTCAACAGTACAGCGGGCGGGACAGTGAGTTATGACATCGTTACCCAAAACAACGGGCCGAGCACAGCAGATAACATCACAATTACCGACAGCATCATTCCCGGCTTAACAGGAGTCAGCATCTCCGAGGGCGGTACCTACGATAGCATTTCAGGTGTCGTCACCTTCCCCCTTGTCACCTTAACCAACGCACAGAGCGTCACCCGCAGGATCAGCTTCATCGCACCGGCATCCGGCAGCGTCAGCAACACCGCCAAGAGTAGCTCCTCTACCCCGGACCCGACTCCCGGCAACAATGACGGTACTGCACCCGGTGCTAGCGTGACTACAACTCTGACACCCAACCAACCGCCATTCGCGACACCGACTAACCTCACGGTAGGGGCCTCCAGCAGCGCGCCGGTGGCGGGATTGGGAGGAAATGACCCCGATGGGTCGATCGCCTCCTACACCATCAACACCCTGCCCCCAGCGGCCCAAGGAGTCCTGTTTTTAGGAGATCCAGCCAACGGCGGAGTCGCCGTGACACCGGGTCAAGTTTTGACACCGGCACAGATAGGACAACTATTTTTCCAATCCACAGGTAGCTTTACCGGTGCCAATTTTACCTACAGCGCCACAGATAACCTCGGCTCAGTTAGCTCCCCAGCTAACGCGAATCTTGGTTTAACAGGAACGACACCCAACCAACCGCCATTCGCGACACCGACTAACCTCACGGTAGGGCCAAACAGCAGCGCGCCGGTGGCGGGATTGGGAGGAAATGACCCCGATGGGTCGATCGCCTCCTACACCATCAACACCCTGCCCCCAGCGGCCCAAGGAGT
>NZ_JAUBRI010000115.1:0-12252 GCF_036701795.1 Microcoleus sp. N9_A1 | reverse complement strand
AATATTTGTCATTAACTTGTTCATAATTTATTCTGGTAGCACAATTCTTATCAACACTTAACTAATATTTGAGCAGCAATAAGTACAGAAGAGCCATTTTCATACACTTATTGAGTTATTTATCAAGCATATTATAGCAACTATCAATCAATTACAGTTCGGTTAATACTATTGGTTAGTAGTTGAATTTTTAGGGGCGAATCCGGTCGGGATAGCTATTTCGATTAAAACTCTCGTGGGGGCGTTGCTCAGAGCATCACCCAAAGCCACAAACTAAATGCTGTACAGCTTATTTCGCAGCCACATCTAGACATTTATTCCCAAGGAAAACCCGGTATCACTTCATCAATTTCAGCCATAATTTGCATTGTCTCTTTCAAAGCAACCACAACGCGCTGATAGTGCAATACATCATCAAAAGATAAACTTTGGCTGGCTTTTTTGCGGTCTTTTAGCCATTTATCCAATACTTGATATCCGCCCACTTTAAAAGCCCACACTTCTGTAGGAATACCTTCAAAGTATTGCTGTTTGTTAATATAAACTCGCCGCTCAGATTCCTTGTAAGTAACTTCACTAACAGCATTATCACCACTTACAGGATATTTAGTAATGACTTTATTTATTTTTTTCGATTTCATCAAGTGCAGTGCTACCAATTCCTCACCTTTTTTAGCTAATGCTGTGAAAATTTCATTGTCGCGAGTTAAGGGTAAGCGGGGAAAGTCTATTTTCAGAAATTCTGCATAACGCTGGCGGTAAGTAGGACTGTGAAAGACAGAATATGCGTAATAAAAAATTGCTTCGGGAGTTGGTGTATAGCCGAGTTTTTCCCGAATCGCCATCAGGAAATTTTGGGATAGATTGGGAGTGCGATCGGTGAATAAATTACCCTGTTCGTTTTCAGTATCAGGGTAAAGATAAAGAGGAAACAGATAACCGCGCTCTCGGCTCTTATTAGAAACGTAACAATCATCAGTAAAATTATTCGTTACTAAAGAATGCTGCCATGATTCGCTTACGATCTGACGGCACGTATACATTCCTAAGTTTTCACCTGTCAGCATATGACGCATTACTTCAAAGCGAGGCATACACAAAAAGCCTCTCGTCTTTCCTGTATAGTAGGTGTAGCGTTTGTCAAAAGGACGGTATAAGATAGGGACAATCTTAGAGTCGTCAAGGTTATTTCTGCGTAAATCATCTTGAGCAAGTGACACTTGCCAATCTCGCGAATCTTTCCCCAAATCATATTTATTACGAGCTTCCTCAACAGGAAGTGATACAAAATCTTTAATTGTGTCTTTTACTTCCTGACCTGAAAATTTGATTGTCAGGGAATCCCTAGCAGTTACAATACCAACAGAATGAACAGGCATGATGTCTGTGATTTTCCAGCCTTCGTTATACTCAGTAAGTAAATCTCGATTTTGCGGAAGCAATAAATAGAAAGGTGATTGAGGCTGAAAGTTTTTCCATTCAATAGAATCAATATCTAGCAAATTTAAAGCTTCATATTTAGAAGTTCGACTACCCCACAATTCCCCATGATGAACTTTTGCAGGAGTAGACTTACCAGGCTCTTTGATAAAAATACCAATACTCACTCCCTGCTGAATATCAAACACATTTTGGTCGGGCAAACCATCAGGAGAAACTTCTTTCTTTTTAGAATTACCGTGCAAATCTAAAACATAGATATCCGTGAAAGTCTGCATCAAATTTTGACGCATTCCCCGAAAAGTAGGATTGTCGAGATAGCCGTGATTAGTCACAAAAGCCAACACACCAAACCCTGTTTGACTAATGCGCCACTGTCCGAAACGAATAAACTTTACATAATCATCTTGCAGCCATTTAGGATTGCGCTCTTTGAGCGGGACACCATCAACATAATAGTAATCTTTTACTAATCCTGCTATCCATTCACTCTTATTAGCAGAATGTCCAGAATAAGGCGGATTGCCCAACACAACCATTACCGGAAAATCCCGCTTAATTGCTGAAGCTTCATTAGCTTCTTGTGCCACAAATTGAGCAAACAAAACCTCCGATTGTTTCAAAGCTTCATCTAAAGTATTCGTAAGATAAACTCCTAAACGCTGCTTGCTGCTAAACTCATAGCCAAGATTTTGGAGTTGCAAACCGAGTTTGAGATGTGCGATCGCATAGGGAGCCATTAACAACTCAAAACCAAACAATCGGTTTAACAAATTCTCCTGCACGTATTGATTCCAACTCCCAGATATTCCCATATCTTCCAGATTTTGATAAATGCGATCGACAACTCCGTAAAGGAAAGTACCCGTACCAGTTGCCGGATCTAAAATTTGCACTCGCGGCTTTTGCGTGTCTGGATTTTTTGTATTGTCGGCTAATCCTAAAGGCAGATTGAAACGGTTTTTGAGTATAGAATCGACTGAGCGAACAATAAATGAGACGACGGGTTCAGGAGTGTAGTAAACGCCCCGACTTTTCCGCAAAGCTGGATTGTAAGCTGCTAGAAACGTTTCGTAAAAATGAACGACTGGATCGGATTGGCGAGTGCGGCGACCAAAGTTTTCGAGAATAACAGTCATGTCAACTCGCCCTAGTAACTCGACTAAATCATCTATTGCCCAGTTGATTTTACCGAGTAAATCTGTTTCGATAATGCTGTTAAATAACCGTCGCAAAAACGGATTGGTGGCTGGGATGTATGTGCCCGCTGTCCGGCGATCGAAAACTTGATTTCCGGGATTTTGAGCGTGACCAACTCGCGCCGCAAATAAACCGTAGGAAATAGTTTGAGCATACATATCTGCAAAAGCTGCATCGTTGAGATCGGGCAGCAATATTTCATTAAAACCGCGTTTTAGTTGATGTAATTCTCCGGTTTCATTTTCTATTTGCAAAGCTGATTCTGTAGCAAGTCGAATTGATTTGGTTAATCGCGCCATCTGTTTTGCTAAGTCTTCGGGACTGTTAATGGCGGCACCACTGTAGTTAAGAAATCCCTCCAGCAATTCAATCGTTTTGTCAGGCTTGCAGAGTGTAATGTCGTTGCCTGTTCTTTCGGCTAAAACTGCGGTCAATCTGACTTTGCCCTCAACATACCAGCGAAACTCTAGATAATTGGTTAGAATTAAGTTACCGTTTAGAGATTCTCGATATCGCTGCAACTGTTCTGTTTTTTCAACGGGATTCAAATCTAATCCAACATCCTTAGCTTCCACATAACCGACAAGCAAATCGCGCCGTCTGATCGTAAAATCGGGAACGCCTGCTTTATTACCTTTTTCTTCTATGATTGCTTCGAGACTAGCAGTCTGGTTGTCGAGTAAATTCTTGATTGTTGGGTAATGGGTGCGCTCGCTGCCCCGCTGGAGATTGTTCTGAATTGATTGGATGTAGGTATCAAAACGCATTGGCTTCGCGGTTAACGGTATTGATAATTATATAACGGTAACTGCGGCGCGATCGCCCTTCCACCCACCAATCTAACTAAAGTACGCGCTAGCAGAGCTATCCCGTAGAGAATTGCCCCTAACACAAACCACAGATACCTATAGGACTTACGCAAAGAAACCGGGTTTCTATGAAAAATCGTTGGTTCCTCGCTAAATATCTAGGAAGAAACCCGGTTTCTGGCCGGGCGCGTGCGTAAGTCCTGACCTAATCTTCATCTTTTACAAAATCGTTGGACTTCAATAGAACCGGAACAATGAGCGAAAATACTATTACCCAAGCTGCCGATAATATCTTTCTCGATCTGGGGTTTTCAGCAGAAGAAGCTGATAACTTACTGATTAGATCGCAATTAATGCTGGCCCTGCAAAATCAGATTAAACATCACGGTTGGACGATCGAGCAAACGGCTCAACACCTCAGACAGTCAAGCGACCAAATCCAAGCTCTAACTGAAGGTAAAATTGGGCATTTTTCAGTTGACATTCTGATTGTAATGCTCAACCAAGCAGGCATGACTGTCAAACTCGAAATTTGCCCCAAGGCAGCTTAGCGCGATCGCCCTTGTCGCAAAATTAACCCAGTGCTAAAATGATTTTAAAATCAACAAATCGTAATAAAGTCCTATGCCCTCACCCTTTCCCGGAATGGATCCCTACTTAGAAAACCTCGATTTCTGGCAGGAAACTCACCATTGGTTAATTTCCCTGATTGCAGAATCCTTAGTCCCCCAAATTCGCCCCAAATATGAAATCGCCATTGAAAAACGCATCTATCAAATTAACGACACCAATGACAATAACGAGGACTCGCTTTTAGTCGGCATCCCCGATGTAGCAATCAAACGTCAACCCAATACCCCCGATATTCCTACCCGTTCAATTGCCATTGCCACCCTAACAGTTCCCACTACCGTCAAAGTGCCAGCCCCCGAAAAGATTAAACAGACTTACCTAGAAGTACGAGAAATGGCAACTAGACAAGTTGTCACCGCAATTGAAATTCTTTCTCCAGTCAACAAACGCAGTGGAGATGGCAGAATTACTTACCTCAAAAAACGCCAAAATATTTTAGGTAGCCTAACCCATTTAGTTGAAATCGACTTGCTGCGAAAAGGCGAACTCATGCCCGTACTTAACAATTCCATTCAAAGCGATTATCGCGTTTTAGTCAGTCGCAGCAATCGCCGTCCTATGGCCGAACTTTATGCTTTTAATCTGAGCGATTCTCTACCTGTATTTCTACTTCCCTTGCGCGAGGAAGATGTAGAACCCATTGTTAACTTACCAGAATTGTTTGCAGGTGTTTACGATCGCGCGGGCTACGATTATCGAATTGATTACGATCGAGATCCAATACCGTCTCTGTCAGAACAACATCTGGTTTGGGCAAGCCAACTTTTACAAGAAACTGGACTGCGAGATAATTAATTCTATTTAACCCGAACGATCGGCATAAAAAACTTACCTCCTCTTAGTCTGCGAAGGCAGACTTCGTTTGACGCTTACGCGATTTCAATCGCCGAATCATCAGCAAGTACCTTCACCAAAAACGCCACACACTCCACATGAGAAGTCTGAGGAAAGAAATCCGCCGGCTGCACCCGCGCTAACTTATAATCTCCATTTTCGCACAAAATCTTCAAGTCACGAGCCAAAGTCGCAGGCTTGCAGCTAACATAAACAATCCGATTTGGCTTGATTTCCTTAATTGTTTCCAAAACCGCGCGATCGCACCCTTTACGCGGCGGATCTAACAACACAATATCCGGTGTCAATCCCAAAGCAGGCAGCAAATCCTCTACAGTTCCCACCTGAAAATCGACATTTTTCACATCATTTAATTCAGCATTTAACTTAGCTTGCTCGATCGCCGCAGGTTGCACTTCTAAACCGATCGCTATTTTGACTTGTTTTGCCAACGGTAAAGTAAAAGTCCCAATTCCGCAGTAAGCGTCAACCAAAACCTCATTTCCCTGCAAATTCAATTCCCCGACAATCACCTCCAATAAAGCTTCAGCGGCCTCTGTATTTACCTGGAAAAAAGTATCTGCCCTTAACTGAAAATTCAAACCAGCAAATTTTTCTCGCAGATAAGAACGACCGGCAATGCAGCGAGTTTCCGCACCAAAAATTACATTAGTTTGAGCTGAATTCACATTCAAACAAACACCTACAAGTTGAGGATACTGTTTTAGCCACTCAGCCGCTTGTGCTTCAATTCCCGGCAACTCTCCCGTGCGAACTATTAAAGTTAGCAGCATTTCCCCGGTGCGCCGTCCGATTCGCAAGGACAAATGACGCAATTCTCCTGTATGTTTCTTTTCGTCGTAGACTGGCCAATCTCTCCAGTGTATGTCTTCTTTGACTTCTTTTAATAACGGATTGAGGCGCGGGTCTTGCACCGGACATTGATTGAGATTGACTAATTTGTGGGTGCTTTTTTGATAGTAACCTGCTTGCACTTGACCTGTGGCAGAAATTGCCACCGGATAAGTTGCTTTGTTGCGGTATCCCAAAAATTGGGAAAATCCTTCTATTTTTCCCGTTAATATTTCATCGACTTGCAGGTTGCTAAATCCGCCAATCCGTTCTAAGGCTTGAATAATTTGATTTTGCTTGGCTGCAAGCTGGTATTCATAGTCTACGTGCTGCCACTGACAGCCGCCGCACTTGTCGGCGACAATGCAGTTGGGTCGGATGCGGTGTTCGGATGCTTCCAGAAGTGTGTCCAGCTTACCTGTAGCATAGGTGGATTTGACTTGTACGAGGCGCGCGAGGATGCGATCGCCCGTCACGGTATCGGGCACGAACACCACGAGTTCGCCAAAGCGGCCAACGCCGTCGCCGGTGTCTGTCAAGTCGGTAATTTCTATCTCAACCAGTTGACCTTGCTGACAAGGGTTGGCCACTTTCGTCGAGTTGCGGGTGGGAACTTTAGATTTGGTCATTAACAAATACCTGAGTAGTTTTGGAAGCCGTTAGAAGCAGTCGTGGTAAAATTTCAGATAGTAACGCACGATCGCTGTTTCAGATTGAAGTAAGTCGTAGCGAAGCGGGGCGTAAGCCATCGCACTCAAGCTCAATTGCAGAGTGTATTCCTGCTTCCGAGCCCCGGCTGCTACAGCCGGCTGCTGCAACCGGGTAGATTGCCCTCGATCGAACCTGTGCGATATGCTATGTAGGGCAAAGCAGCCAAAACTCGTCAAACAGTTTAAATGTCTGCCGGCATTCAAACTCTCAATCGCAGTTTTTTAATTTTTCCCACAGTACCTTGGGACACAAGGAAACTGGCTTAGTCACTAAGCATAACGCTTGCGGAGGTTGACCGCCTGCTTCTAAGATTGATTAATGTTAGCAGCAAGGTAAGTCGTCTCAGCAGGAATTTCATCTTAAAAAGATGGGAATGTCCATGAATCTTTTCCTCAAATATCCTCAAATTTGAATAACAATGAGCGTAGTTAGCCAATTTATTCTCCAAGCCGACGACGAACTTCGCTATCCCAGTACCGGCGAACTTCAAAGCATCAAAGATTTTTTTAAAACCGGAGAACAGCGGGTGCGTATTGCTACTGCGCTGTCTGACAGTGAGAAAAAAATTGTTGAAGAAGCTAGCAAAAAACTCTGGAAAAAACGCCCTGACTTTATCTCCCCCGGAGGTAATGCTTACGGCCAGCGCGAACGGGCTTTGTGTCTGCGCGACTACGGCTGGTACTTGCGCCTGATTACCTACGGTATCTTGGCCGGTGACAAAGAGCCGATCGAAAGTATCGGTTTGATTGGCGTTCGGGAAATGTACAATTCTCTGGGCGTTCCTGTTCCTGGCATGGTGGAAGCTATCCGCTGTTTGAAGGAAGCTGCTTTGGCTTTGCTCAATCAGGATGATGCTAAGGAAGCTGCTCCTTATTTTGATTATATCGCTCAAGCGATGTCTTAATTGCTTTGGCGATCGAAATCGCGATCGATGTAGCGGATCGTTTGCGGGTGATTTTTGGGGTGATTTTATCTCGCAATTGCTCGCAAATGTTTCGCTTTTGTTTTTGAAGAAGGAAGAGTTGACAGTTGACAGTTGACAGTTGATAGTTGACAGTTGATAGAATCTAAGGCAAGGGTTTGAGCAATTAACAGCTTCCTCACTGTCTGGTGCGGTTTATCTAGTTAGGAAATCTGCTGAGTTTTTGCTACGAAGCTATGCAGTTTGAGCTTTCCCAAATTTCGAGAAAGTCTTGTCTCTCGATGCACATTTGATTCAAAAAGTCAAGGATTTTTGGGAGATATTGTTTTTTAAATTTCCGGCTGTCGTAGTGAATTGATGTTTTGAGTTGCGACAGTTCTCTAAGGGTGGGGCAAGTTTGGATGTGGTGGGCGATCGCATTTTGCCATTCTTCCAGCCTGCGGTACGAAATAAATAGTCCGCCTTTGTCTCGCCGGTGCACAAACACCACATAAGCCCAGGATTCGACTCGCTTAATCAGATTTTGGCTGATTTTCAGGAATTGGGCGATCGACCTGACGGTGATGCGGAGCTTTTTCGAGGGTTGGATGCGGCGAAACAGTGCTGTCATGGCTGTATACTCAGGGCTTGAGAGGCAAATTCTGTTTAGAGTCAATTACATATTACTCTATCAGACTCTTATTGCACAAGTGCAAGGCAACTTAATTTAAACTTCTTAAGCTCAGATGTTGCTCGTGCAACCCTCAATCATTGATGCTGTGCTAGTTTGAGAGTTAACGTAGGTGGGAAAAATGTCAGGACTCTCTAACAAAGCTGTGGTAGACAAAGAGCAGGAATTGCGCCCCGTTCGCTTCACCGAGACGGGGCGGATGCGTTTGGGGAAGATTTTAAAAGCAGCAAGACAGACAACAGGCTGGTCTGTCAGCGAAACAGAATTTAAAACAAAGGGATATGAAGAGGCGCTGTTCACAGCTACAAATCAACCCGTACCCAAAGATGTCGGTATCAGTGCCGCCACAGTCAACCGCTACGAACGCGGGAAGCTGGATAATTTGGATTGGCGATCGCTCTCTCTGCTATGCTTTGTCCTCAAGCCGATCGATCCGGTGACAGCGGAAGCGCTAGAACCCACAAACGCGCTTTACATTGCGTGCGAACATCCGCCGTACAATGACGTAAAGCTTTACGAGTAGTTGATTGCTGACATCTGAACTGATGCAACCAAATTATTGAGATGGGGAGTTTTGAACCGCAGATATTAGCGGATGAACGCTGATGAACGCTGATGAACGCTGAGGTTCCTGACTTTATCTGTGTTTATCTGCGGTGATTGATGACCCCTCGCCCTTTTGTTTCGCCAGTAAAGCCTTAGCTTGCTGCCACAAAGCATCTAACTCTTCGGGTGGATAATCCGATAAAGGTCGATCGCACGCAGCCTCAACTTTAGCAAACCGCTGCACGAAGCGATCGCTCGTTCCGTGCAAAGCAGCCGACGCATCTAAATTGTGCCAGCGAGCCAATTGAATCAACACAAACATAATATCTCCCAATTCCGACTCCTGCGCCGCCCGATCCTCGTGTTTTAGAGCGTGTTCAAATTCCGCCATTTCTTCATGAAATTTATCCCAAACGCCCTCTACATTGTCCCAATCAAAACTCACTTCCGCAGCTTTTTGAGAGATTTTTGCGGCGGCGGCGATGGGAGGCAAAGTGCTGGCATAACGGCTCATTTTTGAGGCTAAAGTTGGCGGCTTTTCAGCAGTTAGGCCTTTTTCTACTGCTTTGATTTTTTCCCAGTTTTCGTTAACTTCATCCACGCTGTTAACTTCTACATCCCCGAAAACGTGGGGATGTCGCCGAATCAGTTTTTCGGTAATGCCCCCAGCGATTTCGGCGAAGGTAAATTGATGGGATTCGCTGGCAATTTGAGCTTGCAGAATTACCTGCAACAGCAAGTCGCCCAATTCTTCGACGATCGCCTCTCGATCTCCTTTGCGAATGGCGTCGGCGGTTTCATAAGCTTCTTCGATGATGTGAGGAATTAGGGTTTCGGGAGTTTGGGCTAAATCCCAAGGACATCCGCCGTCGGGCGATCGCAATTTAGCTACAACTTCTATCAAGTTTTCGAGTGCAGCGAGCGATCGACTGTGAGAATTTGACATCGGAATTCACCTATTAGATTTGGTAGACGTGCGGCGGGGAGCTTTGATTTTGCGCCTCTTAATTGTCTGAGGAGGGCGCAACCCGCTCAATCCTTTCTTTTTGAATCTTTTGTAAGCCGAGCCTCCCCAATCGCTCAAATAGTGGCTCATCGCGCCCAATTCGAGGCCGATGTAAATGGCTAACAATTCGATGTAGTGTTCCAAGATTGATCGACCGTAACCCAAAACCGCATCCTGCCAATTACCGGCTAAGTTGCCAATTTTTTCGGCGATCGTCAATCCCAACACTCCCACAACCGCGATCCAGGTAGCGAGGTACAAGATTCGCAAAGCAGTGCCAATCAGAGGGCCGTGAGACCAGACAGAGCGATGGCGCAGGCTTTTTTGGTAGGGGAGCCAAATAAATTTGAACCATCCCCAGCGCTGATACTGGCAGGAGTAGATATCTAAATCCGGGCCAAACATCAGCCCGCCGACTAAGAAGCTGCCGGAAACGAGCAAAGTCAGCTTGCTGCTCTGAGTATGGCCAAAGGTGACGCCTGCCACTAGGGGCAAACACCATAGGGTTATTCGATCGTGGGTGCGGCCAGAGGGCATTTAAAGTTTATGATTTTTTTTACTTGATCTTTCTGAGTTACTGTGATATGATAAATCCCTGTGAGTGCAATTGGGTGATTAGCTCAGTGGTAGAGCGCCTGCTTTACACGCAGGATGCCGTAGGTTCAAATCCTACATTACCCATCCGATAACTCAATATCAACAGTTTCAGCCGTTTTTAGCCGTCAAGCCGAGAACGGCTTTAACTGTGACTGTTGACGGTTGACTTGTGAATTTGGTGACGACTAAATTTAACATTCTGTGGCGGATGTCTCATAAGTTGGCACCCAATGCTAGAAAATTAATTTATTGATTTTCTTTTTTAGAACCGTGTATATGAAGCCTAAAATAACCAGCCTGAGCGCCTGGAAACAAGCTGAACTGCTGATGCAGCCCGCGATGATCCGAGTGCTCGACAACATCCGCAAACAACTAGAGGAGTCAGTTTGGACGGGTACTTATCAAGAAGTGCAGATTCCCATTCCTGGCTATCAACTACTTTTAGAGCTTCAAGGCGAGCAAAGATGTGTCGATATTTGGGAACTTTGCTATCGAGTCTGCTTTGTCAACTACCAGCCAGCTCACACTCAAATCCAAAGCCAAGAAGTTGTAATTGATACTAGCTTGATTGATGATGAGACTGGCGATGTAGATTGGAATCGTCTTGATGCTAAAGCCAGCCAATTAATCCAAGAAATATTCGCTAATTTGGACAAATAGTCAGTTGTCAGTTTTCAGGAAAGCAGTAGTCAACAGTCAACAGTCAACAGTCAACAGTCAACAAAATTTTATGGTGATTCAGGAATTGCACGACATTCAAGCAGCGGCGGGTGCTACTTTTGCAGAGTTAACAACCAAAGAAATTGTGCCAGTCAGTTTTGGTAACGACGCAGAAGCGATCGCAGCAACTAAAAAAGGTGCGGCTTTGTTCGATCGCACTCACTGGGGACGCATTCAAATCTCAGATAGTGATCGCCTGCGGTTCTTGCACAATCAAAGTACCAATAACTTCAATATACTCAAACCCGGTCAAGGCTGCGACACCGTTTTCGTCACATCCACCGCCCGGACGATCGACCTCGCCACCGCTTATGCTACAGAAGATGCCGTACTGCTGCTAGTTTCAGCCAACCGCCGCCGCCAACTGCTGGAATTGCTCGATCGCTATATTTTCCCAATGGATCGCGTAGAATTAACAGATCTAACCGATACAACAGTTGCTTTCAGTCTCCTCGGCTCGGAAAGCAGTAGCTTACTAGAAAAACTCGGAGTTACCGAACTTGAAAATCAACCTTACGCTACTCACAAATTGATAAAAACCCCCCCTCTTTCCCCCCCTTACCAAGGGGGGGTTCGAGTTGCGGTTGGTAGTGGTTTAGCCACTCCTGGATACACCTTAATTGCGCCAGCAAGCGATGCAGCCCAGTTATGGCAGGAATTAGTCAAAGCTGGGGCCGTACCGATGGGCGATCGAGTTTGGGAACAACTGCGAATAGAACAAGGACGCCCCGCACCCGATTTTGAACTCACAGACGATTACAACCCCCTAGAAGCCCGTCTTTTACACACGATTACCTATGAAAAAGGCTGCTACATCGGTCAAGAAACAATTGCCCGGTTGAACACCTACAAAGGAGTAAAACAGCAACTTTGGGGCGTGCAGTTGAGCGGTGCGGTTGAACCCGGAACAGCAGTCACAATCGGAGAAGAAAAAGTCGGCAAACTCACCAGTTTTACGGAAACTGAATTCGGCTTTTTTGGTCTTGCTTACATCCGCACAAAAGCGGGCGGCGAAGGACTGAAAGTGCAGGTAGGAGAAATGACCGGGGAAGTAGTAAACGTGCCTTTTTTAAGTTGCTAAGTTTTGGTTTGTAGTGAGGACTTTATTCCTCATAATTTTATGATGATTGAATTCCTCACTACGAACTTATAGGGGGTGTTGTACTGAACATCATAAGCTATAGCAATCCTCGCATCATTTGTGAATTTCTTACTCCCTCCCCTTGGTAAGGGGACAGGGTGGATTAATTGTCAGGGGGGAATGTAGAATAGAAGAGGTAATCAAGTCTGCCCTGTCCGGGTAGACTATCCA
>NZ_JAUBRI010000114.1:0-13660 GCF_036701795.1 Microcoleus sp. N9_A1 | reverse complement strand
TACCCTATCTTTTTTCATGCTATTTGTCTAGAGTTGCCGGACTGTATGACTTTCAGGCGACCTGTCGCCCCGGCAGAACATCCGGAAGTGCTGTAAACCCAAAGGTACTAGACCCAAAATCACTGGACTAAAAGGCTGTTGTGCCAGAATTCCCAACACCTCGCCCAATCCCTTCGTTTGACTCGCATCCGATAGCCTTGCTGCTTGAATTAAGAAAAGACCGATTATCACGAAAACAATCCCGCGGACCGCAATTCCAAATCTACCCAACCGTGTCGCCCAAGTTTGCTCGGTTTGGCTCATTTCATCTAGCTTGAAATGGCGGCGGAATTTCGCTTTATATGCTTCGTAAAAATAAGAAAAACCGACACCAATAACAATTGATCCCGCCAATCCTACCAGCCATTGTCCAAACGGTTGCGCTAAAATTTGGGCTGTCAAATCTTCGGTTGTATCGCTATTACCACCGCCCGAACCCATTATCAGTTTTACAGCAGTTAAAGCCAAACCTGCGTAACCAAAAGCACTTAAGGCGTAGCCAATGCGTTGGGCAATTCGCTTGGCATCCATTTTCTGTCCTTGGTGTTCGGGGTCGAGAATTGTCTGAACGATACGCCAAAGGGCATAACCAATAATGCCAATCGTTACAAGAAATAGCAGAAATTTACCGAACGGTTGGTTAACAATTGCTGATAATGCACCGCTAGTATCGGTTGTCCTGCCGCCCGTACTAAAGGCTGCTTGTGCTGCTAGAAAACCGACAATAAAGTAAACTAAGCCTTTGGAAGCATATCCCAATCTTGCCAGTCGCTCAAACCAGGCATGAGAAGCTGCCTGTCCAATTGAGTGTTTAATGCTGTCGGTGGGTGAGTTGTGCCGTTTCATATTTTTTATACTTTAGTTGTTTACGACTGCTGCCATAGGCAATGGTGCATTCCTTTCCAGTTAACTGAGTTCTTAAACAAACGATTTATATTATTATTTATTAACCTAATAATTAGCTTATTTAGAGATTTTCGTCATCTGTCTTGAGCGGGAGTGTCATCGGTTGATTGATTGAGAAAATTAACATTTATTAGCCTTGACAAATATAGCTTTATGGGGGATTGGATGGCTTTTCTGAGGGAGCCGTCTGCCAGCGATCTAGTATATCTTTGACTACAACTTCTTTAACCCAAGTTTGAACAACAATTAGGATTGGGAGGGCTAGCAATAATCCTAAAAAACCCAATAAAGAACCAAATGCTCCCAACAAAGCTAAGGTGTATGCCGGGAGCAGAGACACTTGTTTTTCCATGATTATAGGTGTAATAAAATTGCCTTCTATTTGTTGAATTGCCAAATAAAGTAACAATACGGCACCTGCTTTTCCTGGAGAATCCAACAAAGCTAGCAGCATTGGTGGAACTACGCTCAAAATCGCGCCAACATAAGGAATTAAAGCTAATAAAAATGCTAAAAATCCGTTAATAAAAGGCAGTTGCACTTGCAAGAGAAACAGACCCACAGTGCTCGCAATGCCAATAAAAGTCATGCTCAATGCAACTCCCGCCAACCAGCCCATTAAACTTTTTTCACATTGAGTCAGGATTCCATCGACTCGCTGGCGGTAAAAAGCGGGAAAAAGGCTGATTATTACTCGGCGGTACGGCACGGGATTTACCACAAGCATAATTGTCAAAACGGTAATTAACAAGAAATTAATTACTAAACTGAGGGAGTTGGATAAAAATAGATAGATATGGGAAATAACCCACTGAGAAAGGGTTTGGAGTTGTCGGCTTAAATTATTAAGATTGGGAATATTATTTAATGCCGGTTCGGGCACTCTTGCTTGCAACCAGTCGATCCACAATCGCAGTTGTTCTATACCTAGCGGGATGAGTTGAGTTAGCTCTTCAAACTGAGAGCTGAGGCGCGTGAATATCAGCAAAATAAAAACAGATGAGATCACCACTAAAATGCCAACTGTTAAAGCGATCGCCACTTCGCGCCTAGCACCAGACTGCTGCAATCTTCGCACTAAACGGTTGAGAGCGATCGCTAAAATTACCGCAGTAAAAAACAATAAAATGACCGCTCTAATTTTCCACAAAATATAGAGCGAGACTATCAAAGCCAAAAAACCGATCCACTCTCCTAAACCCACAACATAAACCCCTCCTACAGGTTCTACAGGAATGGTGCAATATCTGAGATTAAACCAAAGACAAGTGCGATCGCGATCGGGTTTAACCAGGTTCTCAAGTTTGAGAGCGCAATTTTCATGAAACTTCTCCGATAATTCTTGTGGGATAGCCGTCCCGTCTGTCTTGGAAAATCTTTTTTGGAGAAATCTATTTTCTACAGCATACCTACCTATGGGAAAGATTGTGCAGAATTCCAGCAGATTGCCCCAAATCTTACTTAAGATATATTCCCCGTACATTCAATTTAAAAATTCTCGTACCTAAGATAGATTGTGCGCGTAATTCGACCAACTAAAAAGCACGGGGCGATCGCCGGTGCCGAGCCAATCCCATCCTGGGCTAATCCTCCATAGAGGCTATTTGATGGCGATCGCCCTGACAAGCGAATTTCAAAGGTGGTACAAGCCCCGGGATTGATCCGTGGGGTCAATCGAAAATCCAAAATCTAAAATCTAAAATCTAAAATCGAATGACTGATTTACCTACCTGGAGGGATGCCAAAAATCTCTGAACAGTAGAAAATAATAGTGGAATAAATATTAATACTAAATCCGCATCAAAAAAAACCTCATTTTACTCAGAATTTCCCTTTTTTGGTTGTCTTCTTACTAACCAAAAATAGGCTAGCGACCTGCCTCCGGCACGCTGCGCGATCGCACTAAATTTATGAAGAGGCGGCTGGAATACCCAACTAATTCCAAATTGTAGAAAAATATGACACGGCGCAACTCACCCACCGATAGCATTAAAGAACCCGTCCGGCGCGCAAGTTCTCATCCCTGGTTCGAGCGACTGGCAAGACTGGGATATGCCGCCAAAGGCTTAGTTTACTTTATCATCGGTTTTCTAGCCGCACAAGCAGCTTTTGGATCTGGTGGCAAAACAACCGATACTAAGGGTGCATTAACCACAATTGTCTCCCAACCCTTCGGAAAATTCCTGCTGTTTCTGGTCACAATTGGTATTGTTGGGTACGTTTTGTTGCGGATTGTTCAAACTATTCTCGATCCGGAACACGCTGGCGAAAAAATGGATGCCAAGCGAATTGCGACGCGCATTGGGTACGCTTTTAGTGGGTTAGCTTATGCAGGTTTGGCGGTGACTGCTGTCAAATTAATGCTCGGTTCCGGCGGTAGCAGCGGCAATTCAACTCAAGATTGGACCGCTTGGTTTTTATCTCAACCTTTTGGGCAATGGCTGGTAGGGCTGGGAGGAGCAGTCACAATCGGTATCGGTTTTTCTTACATTTATAAGGCATTTAAAGGAAAATTTCGCCACAATTTCAAACTTCATCAAATGAGCCAAAACGAGCAAACTTGGGCGGTGCGGCTGGGTAGGCTGGGGATTGCGGCTCGCGGTATTGTCTTCAGTATCATCGGTGTTTTCTTAATTCAAGCTGCCAAGCAATCGGATGCCAGTGAAGCTAAAGGATTTGGCGAGGCGCTGGCATCCCTGCAACAACAGCCATTTGGCCCGTGGATTCTGGGTTTAGTGGCTTTGGGTTTGATTTCCTATGGCATCTACTCAGTAATTGAAGCTCGTTACCGGCAAATTCTGCACTGATAAATTGCTCGCTCCCAACACAATTCGTAAAAAAATATCTCTGGAGATGAAAGGACGGTAATGATGAGTACAAACTGGCGCGGCTATCGAGTTGCAGCTTGGGTAGGGCAGGCGTTATTAACCATAGCAGTAATAGTTGCTGTCAGTCAAGGAAAGTGGGAAAATGTCTTGGGGTTAGGCTTATTTTTAGCAGCATCTGTGGTGTTTGTCGTGATGGACGATCGCTTGCCAGCGCTGTTTGATTTTCTGTTTGTGTTTGCTGCTTTGCTGAATGCCGGAGGCTGGGCTTGGGGACTGTTTTACCAGCAGGGGCCTTATGATGAAATTGTTCACGCCTTCACAATTTTTGCTGTGACTTTAGCATTGAGTTTTTTAGCCTACAGTTCAATGCTGACGATTTTTCGCGATCGCAAACTGCTGTACTTGCTAACGATAACCAGTTTTGGAATTGCGATCGGTGCTTTGTGGGAAATTACCGAATGGACGGCTGGCATCGTTCTTTCTAGCGAAGTTATTGGGAGTGTGGACGATACGATAATTGATTTGATTATGGATAGTTTGGGTTCTGGAATAGCTGCCCTAACTAGCTTCTGGGCGCTGCAAGAATGGACGCGCTCCGATGCGGAAGTTGGGAGTCAAGCCTCGATCGCCAATAGTCCGAGCGATCGCACTTAACTCAAAGCAACATCATCACTTTTTCCTTGATCGTCTTTCATCGGATAGATATTTTCTTATTGCCTCCGACAGATGGCAAAGTGTGGCTAGTTGAGGTTAGATAGATAGAGAAACAAAAATTTCAAAGATTGTAGAACACAGACAATCGACCTTTTGCGAAAGTCTATTTTTAATTATTTAAATTTTCACATTAATAATGTCAAAGGTTGGTTGTCTCAAGTAAGGAGTATTTCATGAAAATAAAATCATTTTCAACCGCGATTGGACTCGCTCTGTTGAGTTCAGTCGTTTATTTGCCGGAAATGGCGCGAGCTAATCCCAAACCCTCTATCCAAGTAGCTCAACAAAGAGTAGTAGGCTCGGATATCGACAGTTTTACCGCATATCCAGTACAGCGATTAGATCCGGGAACAGAATTATTTTTCGTGCTGCGAGGAACCCCCTATTCTAGAGCTACCTTGACTATCCCAAATGCAGTGCAAAATCTGCCGATGCGGGAGGTTCAACCGGGAGTTTATGAGGTAAGCTACACGAGCCGCGAGGGCGATCGCATTTCCGAAAATACAGTTGTGCGGGCAAATTTGCAACAGGGCGATCGCATCAGCAGCACTCGCTTGCAACAACCTCTACTTGCTGGTAATAGCGATCGCCGCTTTCAATCATTGTCTGTTGACCGCTTCAGCGCTCAATCCGTAGAGCAGTTAGATCCGGGAACAAGGCTTAATTTCACATTGATGGGCACTCCCAACGCTACAGCTACTTTCTCCATTGAAGGAGTGGCCTATGACATCCCCATGCGGGAAGAATCCAACGGCGTTTACACAGGCGGATATACGATCCGCCGGCAAGATTATTTCCCCCCAGAAGGTGCGAAGGTTACTGCTAGTTTGCAGTCGGGAAATCAAGTTGTTCGTTCCCGTTTAGATCGAGATTTAGTTGCTGGCGATAATAGCAGTGTTAAGACTGCCGAAATGCCTCTAGAAATTATCACTCCCGAAGAAAATGCTCGCGTCAGCGGGACGGTTGAAGTGGAAGGACGCAGCGCCCCAAATGCGACTGTTAATGTCAAGGTTCAGGCTACCTCTTCGGTGGCAGGTTTGTTTGGGTTTGAACGAAATATCCTCGAACGCACAATTAAAGCGGACGAACAAGGTAACTTCAGCTTTGCTTTTAATCCCACGGTTGCTCTACCAGGAACCAAATACGAAGTGAACCTTAGTTCTAACAATGGCGATCGCACCAGCGAACAAACTTTGGTACTGTTTCAAAAGTAAGCAGTTACCAGCGACTATTCGATCGCCCAAAAAGTGGCAAACTCTGACTGAATTTGAAAGATTACGTCAGGAGGGATCTATGTATAAACTCAATCGCTGGAAAAAACACCAAGGATATTACGAAGCTTCAACTCTGGAACTTTATTAATCGGTCTGCAAAGCATCCCTTTTGCTGCATCAGCAACTCCTCTTTTTACGCTCAAATCCTGTCCTGGCATTTATGAGGACTAAGGCAAAAAAAAGAGGTTTCTTTGAAAATAAGGGTTGCTTGCTGAGATGCTTGATGCAGAAACCAATTTTTAGGGGCTTGATTCGTCCGGGAATGAACAAAATAAACAGGCAAATCAAGGAGGTTTTTTAATGGTTAATAATCGTTTAAACAATTCTACTCAAAAGCTATCGAATGCTTGGGGAAGTGCGATCGCCCTCGCACTCACCGCCATGCTACTTCCGGCTTGTTCTACCCCACAGCGGGAAGCTACGGCACCTGCACCTACAACGCCCGGAACGGTTGCGACGACAACTGAGAATGTGGTCGATAGAACAGCAGAACTCCTCGGTAAAACTGTGACGGTCAGAAGTAAACCCATCAATAAATTAAGCCCATCGACTTTTACAATTAGCGATCAAAAGTTTTTTGGCAGCAAACCGATTTTGGTTGTCAATGCCACAGGCAAGTCTTTTGCGCTGCCGGCTGAATCGGGTCAAGATATTCAAGTAACGGGAACTGTTCGCAACTTTGTGCTTGCAGATATTGAGCGCGAGTACAAATTAAGCTTAGAGCCAAATCAGTACGCCGATTACGAAAATAAACCCGCGATTGTTGCACAATCGATGGCCCTAGCCCCCACACCAGGAGAACTCACCTCAGACCCCAAAAAATACTACGGCAAGACACTAGCGGTGAGTGGTGAAGTCGAAACCATCAGAAGTTCAAACTCGTTCACCTTGGATGAAGACAAATTAATTGGCGGAGAAGATTTGTTAGTGATACACACCCTTCCGCAACCAAGCGTGAAAGAAGGTGAGAAAGTTGCCGTAACCGGTGTGCTGCGTCAGTTTGTTGTCGCTGAACTCGATCGCGAATACGATTTGCAATGGGATTTGACCTTAAAGCAGAAGCTAGAAGCCGAGTATACCAACAAACCCGTGCTAATTGCTACAGGCGTGTATCCCTCAGCCATTCCTGACTAAGGAATAGACCTCTCACATAACTCTTGTGGAACAGGCTATTTGAGTCTGTTCTTTACAGGCTTTTAGAGGAGAAGTCTAATAGAGGACTCATATCGTGTCCGATCAATTAAGCCCGATAAATCAGGTTCGTAGTGCGTCCTGGCGTCCGCAGTTTAAGAGCGGACTTCAGTCCACACTACGAACCATTTTTGTTATGGTAATCGATCGCACATGATATCACTTCGGGATGATGAGAAACCGGGATTGATGCACTAAAATTATTGGTTGTTACCCACAGATTAAGTAAAAAACTAAGGTTTGAAGGCATTGATGCGTCCAGGAGCGATCGCTTGCCCCCGGACGATCGGCCGAAAGAGCCTCTTCCTTGTTTGTGATAATTATCAATTCAGCAATAAGGTGTATATAATGAATCAACCAGAATCCTTGTCGCAACCGCTGACCCAAAGCGAATTCGTCGCAACTTTTCGCTTGTTCAGTAGATTTAGCTTCTGGATACAGTTATTCTTGGGTGCTGTTTCCGGCATTGTTTTATTATTTGCTATGTTGGGTCGCAACATGAGCGAGCAAACCAATAATAATGCAGGTATTGGTTTCGGGGTATTTTTAGCAATCGTTGGCCTGTTATTGCTGTGCTTTAGAATTTTTTGGGATTTTCGCTATAGGCTTTTAGGCAGACTTTTGCACGCCGAGAATTCCCAGGTATATCCCAGCAAAGAACATATTACTCACACCTTACGGATTGGATTAATTTCTAGTTTGGTGGGGGTATTAATCGCGTTTGTGGCTTCTGAAGAAACAGTTGCTGTAGTTTTAGCAAAAACGCTCGCTCAACCACAAGCGCTCGCAGCTTATACGCCAGAAAATGTGATTCGTTCCCTAGATATTTTTGTGACGATGGCAAACGTCAATCTGATTGGCGCTCACTTTTTTGGAGCTGTTACTTCTCTTGGGTTGCTCAATTGGGTAGAGGAGTAGTTGGCAGCAAAAAACACAACTCCTATGCCGTCATAACTTAAAAAGGGTGGCATATTTAACCGATATCGCGTCCGAGTGATTACCATAACAAAAACGGTTCGTAGTGCGGACTTTAGTCCGTTCTTGGGAGCAAAAACGGTTCGTAGTGCGGACTTTAGTCCGTAAAATGCAAAAAAATCAAATCTGCACGCGCGATCGCATCTTATACCAATTTCATAAAATAGTGCTAGATATTACCCCCCCAACCGCCCCTTACTAAGGGGGGGCTAAGAGTTCATCTATAGCATATCTTTAGAAAAATGGTATAAGATGCGATCGCACGTGTGGATCGGACATCTTGCACCATTCTCAATAAACTTATAACCGGGTTATTGAACCATAAATATAGATTTTAATGGTAATTTTTGGTTAAAAATCAGGTTTTTGCCACAGATACAATATCTCAATTTAACTAAGTAATATGAAAGACCTCTGGTATAAAGACGCAATAGTCTACTCCCTTGATGTTGAAACCTTCCTAGACTCGAACGGGGATGGTGTAGGCGACTTTCAGGGACTTACCAACAAGCTAGATTATTTATCAGGACTGGGAATTACTTGTTTATGGTTGTTGCCGTTTTATCCTTCTCCTAACCGCGACAACGGTTACGATGTGATGGATTACTGCAACATTGACCCGCGACTGGGAACTCTGGGAGATTTTGTCGAGTTCATGCACCAAGCAGGGGAACGAGGAATTAGGGTGCTAGTCGATTTGGTAGTAAATCATACGTCCGACCAACATCCTTGGTTTATTGCAGCCCGAAGCGATGAAAATTCAAAATATCGCAATTACTATGTGTGGTCAAAAAATCCACCCAAAACCGATCCAAGTATGCTGGTGTTTCCCGATGCCGAGGACAGTATTTGGGAGTACGACGAACAAGCCAACTCTTACTATTTGCATCACTTCTATAAAGAATCCCCAGAGATAATTGCTATGATTGATATTCAAGAGGGAAGTTGGCTGAGCGGTTAGGCAGCAAATTCATGATTTGCTTTAGGCAGGTTCGTTTCCTGCACTTCCTATTTCACTGACGGTCAAGTCAAGTGTGTGCCCGCGCTACCTAAAGCGGGCCAAATTTTAGATACAATGTAAATGGCTGGCAGTAAGCTTGCGCTGTAAAAGTCTTGCGGGATGTCAGCCTCCCAGCGCCCCCTATTAGGGATTGAAAAAAGGGCAGTCTTACACGCTGGGCAATTACCTAAAACCCTATCAGGGATTAACAACGCTAGATATAGTGTTGATGCAGCTTGATTGCAACACTACATCTAGCGTTTGAGCTTTAATACTTCACCGTCAGCGGCAAGTTTTTTACACCCAAATTTGCGATCGACGCGAGCCGATCGCACAAACGCCGCCACCCAAACTCTCGAACCACGCCAATGCAGCCAGCCGTGCCGGGCACGTTTGCATCAAAGTGAATTCCAAGTTCCGCTCGAACTCCCTTGTTTGAAACTACCGGGTCGGGTGTAATATGAAAAAAATCGCCTTCTACGCCGCGAGTTTCGAGGTAGTAAGGCTCAGAAGGAATTTCATATTCACCCGCTGGAATTGGCCCCTTTCCCCTCACCCATTCGTCACCAGGGCGCTGCCAATTCGCACAGCCGCTCGTTGCCAAATAGTCGATCGCTGTTCCGTCAGGATAAACCAATTGCAAATTCCCACAAATTAAATTAAGTGATTCGGCTAACTGCATTGTGAAAATTAATTTGTGCATTTTATTTTTTCCTTAATTTGTTCAATTAGATTTTGAATTTCTGCGAGTGTCTTTCTACCGCTTACCAAATCTCGCAAATTCCCGATAGTCATCCCTTGTATGTAACCATACTCTTTGCATAAATCCTCTAAGCAATCCAGCAATTGAGGTTTACTAGGATTGATGCTTTCTAAAAGTTGTTTAGCCTTGTCTATGGTCATATTGCTGTTTTGGAGGCGAAACCAACAAACCGCCCAGCAATGTCAATATTGGCGCTAAATAAGGAATTAATGCCGTTGCGTTTTCTTTCTGGAAAACTAGAATTATTCCCGCAGCTACGAGCATCATCACAGACACATTTAAACTAGCGATCGTAAATCTATACGAGTATTTGTCCATCAGAAACCCGTATTTTCGTTATTGTATTCGTTTAATAAATCATCTTGAATTTCATGGATTCCTCCCCGCACATGATACCCATGATGGATTTTGAGATAATTCTGAATGTCGCGCACTTCGGCTCTCTGACTGATATATAAACTTCGTAACACAGTAAGTCTTCTTTGGATATTAGCTAAGAGGGTAAGGATTCCCCGTGTTACGTTCCAAAGAACAATCAAGCTAATCAGCGACGTTAGAAATGTTCCGATTAACGACGCTATATCTGTAATGTTTTTCACTGAGAATGTTGATCCAGTAATAAATTGATTTTGTTCTCGGTTCGCAAAACACTACTGTGAACTGAACCTATGGCATTTGTTACGGTGTCAGCCTCGGGGCCCCAATATTCCCAAATAGTCAAATTTACTTGATTAAACCAATAAGGGAAAGAAAAATTAAGGGTGTAAGTAGTTGTGAGCTTAGGAAAAATAAACAATTGCGTGCGCCCCAACCACAATTTTCGGCTATTGACTGACTCAGCGCCTAGTGAAGGCCCGACACCAAGCCTAATTTTTTGATTGAGAAATCCTCCGAAACGCCAAGATTGATCGGGTTCTGGATTGCTTACAAAAATGGCTAAAATATGTTTCTCGAATTGATACGGAGGAACATAATCCGGGATAGGTTTGCTACTAAAACTTTGCGAGTCACTTTGAATCCAGTTTTGAGCGTTGTCTAGTTCAACCAATAAAGCCATAAGATTAAGGCTTTTAGTAATTCAATAGATTAGCAGCCTGCCAAGCTGCCTCTTGTAAATGAAATTGTGGATCGATTCCTACAGAATCCAAAATGTCCATATAGGTATCGATATCTAATTCTCCTGCCATAAAGTCAACACCTGACTTGTTAGCAAGCATCATTTCATCCCATTCGCTCTCGGTACTATCAGCAGGAATTAAAATTTCTAAAAACTCGCTAATCTGTTCGGGAATTATCAAAGATTTTTCGTCCATTCCCGGCAACCAAAGTTCATTTTTGAACATTTTAATTCCCTTTTATAATTTAAGCGGCAGCAGCTTTGGTAACGTTACCAATGTTGCCTTGCGAAGTGAATCCAATAGAGCGCCCTGCAACAGGAGTTACTGGCATTAATGACGCTTTGATTGCTTTTGCTGCCGTTGGTTCGTTTAGTGCCGCGCTGCTTGCGCCAAAAGAACTGCTAGCAGTGTTGGAATTGTACTTAGTGTAGGGACGACTTGTCAGTCGGCTAATTGCTGGCACACCCGCCCCCGATTTTTCAGAACATCGGACTTTTGCAAACTGAACTTTTTTAGCTTGGTTTGACAAATTGTTTGCACCTACGGGTACCGATGCAAAAATGAAAAGTGAAACAGCGGTCGTTACGGCTGTAATAAGCGATGCTGTATTTTCCTCGTTTGCTGTAGGCGCTTCTGTAGCAGATGCCAAAACTTTAGTTTCGTACCAAAAATTATCAGGCGCGCCAAACGGCTGAATAAAACCGACTTTTGTGCTTCTATTTAATCGCTTACCACCTGCAACCGCTGTTGCCGTAGCATAAAGGGCTTTTTTCTCAGCAGCCGTTTTTCGACGCCACAACTCAAGAGCATCTGCTGCCGCCTTCAGTTCGTCCGCGCGGTAAATATCGCTAAATCTTGCCATAGTTTTTTTACGAATGTTTCGACATTCACTAATAATTTAAGCGGCAGCAGCTTTAGTAACATTCCCAACATTGCCTTGCGAACTAAAGCCAATAGAGCGCCCCGCAACAGGAGTTGCTGGCATCAATGATGCTCTAATTAGTTTCGCTACTGCTGGTTCTTCTTTAATAAGAACACTGGCACCAAACGAACTGCTAGCAGTGTTGGAATTGTACTTAGTGTAGGGACGACTTGTCAGTCGGCTAGTTGTTGGCACACCCGCCCCCGATTTTTCAGAACATCGGACTTTTGCAAACTGAACTTTTTTAGCTTGGTTTGACAAATTGTTTGCGCCCACGGGTACGGAAGGCAAAACGAAAGATATGACAGCGGTTGTTACAGCTGTAATAAGCGATGCCACATTTTCCTCGTTTGCTGTAGGCGCTTCTGTAGCAGATGCCAAAATTTTAGTTTCGTACCAAAAATTATCAGGCGCGCCAAACGGCTGAATAAAACCGACTTTTGTGCTTCTATTTAATCGCTTACCACCTGCAACCGCTGTTGCCGTAGCATAAAGGGCTTTTTTCTCAGCAGCCGTTTTTCGACGCCACAACTCAAGAGCATCTGCTGCCGCTTTA
Source organism: Microcoleus sp. N9_A1 (assembly GCF_036701795.1). NCBI lineage: Bacteria > Bacillati > Cyanobacteriota > Cyanophyceae > Oscillatoriales > Microcoleaceae > Microcoleus > Microcoleus sp. N9_A1. The sequence continues at coordinate 1,374 of NZ_JAUBRI010000114.1, read as the reverse complement.
AGCTCATCTGCGCGGTAAATATCACTAAATCTTGCCATAAAACTTTCTGTAGGTGTATGTAAACACTGTGCCTCTTTCAGACGCTTACAGCCACCTTTTTTACCTGTGTACGCAAATTCCAAACCTATAGGTTTGTGGAATTATTAAACTATACTTAAAACACCGTCATATTTTTAAGCAAACAATGGCAGTAATAGTAGTAGGTACAGAAGCAACAATTCAGTCCCCAACGGCTGAAGGGCAGTTTATGCAATTGATTGAATATTTTCAAGGACTAGAAAACATTGGCGGTAACATTACCAGTTATTTTTCAGGAAATTACGACAGCGACGCACTAATTTTTAACGGCGATTTTATTGTGCCTGTACTTTTCGATGGCACAAACATGGCTTTTGTTGGCAAAACAGACGGATTCCTTACAGGGTCATTTAGTCCCGGTACTGGCGGGTTATTTACTGCTACCACTGCTCTCAATTATTTTATTCAAGTTATTAGTCACATTATTCGGTGGCAAAACGATTTGGCAAAAAATCCACAAAAACTTGAAAACTTAACTTGCACGCTTGATTTAAACAAAAGGACGCTTACGGGTAGATTTTCCTTGCCATTTACCCGCGCTAACTCAGATACAGGGATAGTAATCACTCCAAAAGAATACCTGTTTACTTAATCACAAATAGAAGAGACACAAATGCCAGGTTACACATTCCCTATACTTTTTGAACCAATTAAAGCCAACAGTACAATTCAGACTATCTTTGACACTGACGTATTGGTAGCGCCAATCAAAGCTGCTATTAGTGGGTATATTGCCACACTAAACTTACCCGCAGAACAAACAGCGCATTTGACTTGGGAAAATTGTGGTGCTGAAGTGTACTTAGAGCAATTAATTGCCACTTACCATTTGCCCAGTTTAGGAATTCAAACACCCGCACCAGCACTAAAGCGCAGCAGTACGTTAGCGGATAAAGTCGCTGAAATATCGGCGCTTAACGGCGCTTTTCCTAAATGTCAGTTGATGCTTTATGTCAGGAATTTGGCGACAGAGCCTTGGGTATGGAAAAACACCGAAGTCATCCAAAATTACAGTAACCGGGCTAACTCTCTGGATTTGGTTCCCTATCTTAGTCAAGGAAATTTAGATATTTTTGGGAAAGCTACTCAGATAGGCATTCAATTCATTGATGACTCTGTTTTTAATACGACATTGCCGGCTGCGGGCGATCGCCTTTCAATCAAGGGAGCGCTGCGAGTCGAAGTCAGTCAGTTCGACTCAAAAAAAAATGATGTGACTGAGCAATTGCTCGATCGCATGGCAATGCTAGAACTCGCCGTCAACGGTCGGCTGATTAATTTGCCGGCTAACACATT
>NZ_JAUBRI010000113.1:0-13920 GCF_036701795.1 Microcoleus sp. N9_A1 | reverse complement strand
TTACCCTATCTTTTTTCATGCTATTTGTCTAGAGTTGCCGGACTGTATGACTTTCAGGCGACCTGTCGCCCCGGCAGCTATATCTGTTGTTCCGTCTAAAACTTGAATTTCTGGTAATGGTGTAGCTGTGACTGATGCTGAAATCGGGAAATCAAAGGGATTTTCATCGCTGTCATTATTGACAAATTGCAGCGTACCTGATTTATTTCCTGCTGCTGTGGTATCTACTTGAAGAACCAAATTCGCGCTACCGCCAGCGGCAACTGTTGCAGGTAAGGTTCCGACTATGCTAAATCCGGTGGGTAAGGTAAGGTTGCTGAGGTTTAAAACTGCTGTACCGAGATTTTTGACGGTAAAGGTTTTGTTGAGAGTGGTGCCAACTATGACGCTACCAAAGTCGATCGTACTTGTTGTACCATCTACTATATCTGTTGTTCCCTCTAATACTTGAATTTCTGGTAATGGTGCGGTTGTGACTGTGGCAGCTATGGGGAAATCAAAGGGATTTTCGTCACTATCGTCATTGACAAATTGCAGCGTACCTGTTTTATTTCCGGCTGCTGCGGTATCTACTTGAAGAACCAAATTCGCACTACCGCCGGCTGCTACTGTTGCAGGTAAGGTTCCGACAATGCTAAATCCGGTTGGTAAGGTAAGGTTGCTGAGGTTTAAAACTGCTGTACCGAGATTCTTAAGGGTAAAGGTTTTGTTGAGAGTGGTGCCAACTATGACGCTGCCAAAGTCGATCGTACTTGTTGTACCATCTACTATATCTGTTGTTCCCTCTAATACTTGAATTTCTGGTAATGGTGCGGTTGTGACTGTGGCAGCTATGGGGAAATCAAAGGGATTTTCGTCACTATCGTCATTGACAAATTGCAGCGTACCTGTTTTATTTCCGGCTGCTGCGGTATCTACTTGAAGAACCAAATTCGCACTACCGCCGGCTGCTACTGTTGCAGGTAAGGTTCCGACAATGCTAAATCCGGTTGGTAAGGTAAGGTTGCTGAGGTTTAAAACTGCTGTACCGAGATTCTTAAGGGTAAAGGTTTTGTTGAGAGTGCCGCCAATCGTTGCACTGCCAAAGTCGATCGCACTTGTTGTACCATCTACTATATCTGTTGTGCCGTCTAATACTTGGATTTCTGGTGCAGGTGCGTTGTATGTGACACTATTATCCGTACTGGTACTAACAAAATTCTGATTGCCTGCTGTATCAGTAACGCCGTTAGCTTTGATGCTGGCAATGACGTTTCCGCTACCTGTGATACCGTTGACTGCAACTGTGTAAACGGGGCCGCTACCTGTGATGGTGGGCGTTAATGTTCCACTTGCTGTACTGGCAGTTAAGTCGATATCAGCAGCATCTAAACCTGTCACTGGTTCGCTAAATGTGACGGTAAAGTTGATGGGTGAAGTAGCAGTTGGGTCGGTTTGTGCTGTTGCTTGGTTGATCGTGACGGTGGGTGCCGTAGTATCAATTACTATGGCTTTATTCGCACCTAATGAATTGGCCGTAGCGGGAGTTGGTAGAGTTAGTGTGGCATTGTTGGTAGCAGCATCTTGAATTGTGCCACCGTTTAGTGCGAGGGCAGCAGTTGAGAGATAATCTAAGTCTGCACTTGCATGACCGGCGGCTACGGTGTAATTAAAAGTGAGGGTGTTAGTACCGCTACCGCTGGCATAGTTGATGCGTGTTCCTGCGCCTCCTGTGGCTAGGGTTAGCTGTGGGATGCCTGTGACGGTGACGGGTTCGCTGAATTGTACGGTGATGGGGATAATCTGACCGACAGTATAGCTGCCATCGGTTGTAGTTGAGGTGATGCTAGTGACTGTGGGTAAAACGCCATCGACTAATACAGCAGTGGTTGCACCGACGCTGTTGAGTGTCAAGATGGCGTTGACAGTGGCAGCATTTTGAATGGTTGCACCGCCGCTGAGGGTTAAGGCTGTGCCGACTGCGATGCCGTTGGTGTCTAGGTTGCCGGATGCAACTGTGTAGCGGAAAATTTGGGTGGTGTTGCTGGCCCCTGTACCGACGAGGGTGGCGTTGACTGTGCCGCCGGTGTCGAGGGTGATGGGGAGGATGGCACTACCTGTGCCTTGGGTGATGGTGACTGCTTGGTTGAAGGTAACGGTGAAGTCGAGGTTTTGTCCCACTCCGTAGCTGCCGTTGGCGACTGGGGTGACGCTGGTGATGGTGGGTGGGGGGTTGATTGTGATGTTGGCGGTTTCAGTGGCTGTGCTGAAAACGCTGGATGTGCCGTTGGTAGCTAAGTCTGTGGTGTAGTTGGCGGTACTGCCATTTAGGCCAACTATTTGATCCCAAGCGGCAAAGGTGATGGCGTTAGCAACGGTTCCGTTATAGGTGGCGTTGGGTACGAAGCGGATGCGGGTGTTGGGATTACTAGCTAATAGTAAGGCGTTGGTGGCAGAAACGGCTGGGGTGTTTGTCCAGGTGGTGCCGCTGTTGATGGTGTATTGCCAAGTGCCGTTAGCGGTGTCTAAACCGGTGATGGCGATGCCTTGGAGGGCGGCGGTGTTGGGATCGGTGATTTTTGTGCCGCCGAGGTTGGTGATGATCGTGGAGATTAATGTGCCTGTACTGGCGCTGTCGCCTTGGTTTTGGGCAGTGAGGGTGGGTGTGCCGCTGGTGTCTAAAACCGGGGAGTTGTTGACGAGGACGCTGACGGTAGTGGCGCTGCCGGGGCCGGTGCTGTCGTTGGCGGTGTAGGTGAAGGTGTCAACGCCGTTGAAGTTGGCGTTGGGGGTGTAGAGGATGTCTCTTTTGGGGTCGATCGCGATCGCATTCGCATTGACAATATTATTCGCATTCGGGTTGAAGGTGGCATCGGCGACACCAGTTGTGGGATTTAATTTGGCGATTCGGTTGCGGGTTTGTCCGCCCATGTTGGTGAAAAAGCCGCCCACTATGGGGTTGCCGCTGCTGTCTATGGCGATCGCTCTGACCAAACTATTCGCATTCGGGTTGAAGGTGGCATCGGCGACACCTGTTGTGGGATTTAATTTAGCGATATAGTTGCGGGGACTGCCACCGATGTTGGTGAAATTGCCGCTCACTATGAGGTTGCCGCTGCTGTCACTGGCGATCCCATAGACCTCAACATTCGCATTCGGGTTGAAGGTGGCATCGGCGACACCTGTTGTGGGATTTAATTTGGCGATTCTGTTGCGGGGACTGCCACCGATGTTGGTGAAATTACCGCCCACTATGGGGTTGCCGCTGCTGTCACTGGCGATCCCATAGACCTCAACATTCGCATTCGGGTTGAAGGTGGCATCGGCGACACCTGTTGTGGGATTTAATTTGGCGATTCTGTTGCGGGGACTGCCACCGATGTTGGTGAAATTACCGCCCACTATGGGGTTGCCGCTGCTGTCTATGGCGATCGTATAGACAAAATTATTCGCACTCGGGTCAAAAGTGGCATCGGCGGCACCTGTTGTGGGGTTTAATTTGGCGATGCGGTTGCGGGTTTGTCCGCCGATGTTGGTGAAACCGCCGCCCACTATGGGGTTGCCGCTGCTGTCTATGGCGATCGCTCTGACCAAACTATTCGCATTCGGGTTGAAGGTGGCATCGGCGGCACCTGTTGTGGGATTTAATTTAGCGATAAAGTTGCGGGGACTGCCACCGATGCTGGTGAAAATGCCGCCCACTATGGGGTTGCCGCTGCTGTCTATGGCGATCGTATAGACAAAACTACTCGCATTCGGGTTGAAGGCGGGATCTACTGTTCCATCGCTATTCAATCGAGCGATTCTGTTGCGTGTAACCCCACCGATGCTGGTGAAATAGCCGCCTACATAAATCCCGTCATTAATAATAGCTGTGCCGTTGGTGGGGGGGATGGCGATGCTTTGGACGTTCACTCTGCCCGTTCCAGTGTCGTTGGCTAAAACATTGATCTGGGTGGAAGTTGGTGTGCCACTGACGAGTAAGGCTTTGTTATCTGCCGCCCCTGTTGGTGGTAGGGTGTAGCTGTAATTGGGAACGTTCAGGGATTGGGTTGCTATGTTCCCTACTTTTACTTCTAATTCCCAGTCTCCCCCGGCGGCTTGATTCCCGGTTTTGTTTTTCGATGCAGCGATATTTGCCCCGGTTAGTTGATGCAGCTTTTGGATGAATTGCAATCCGATTTCTGTGGCTGCTACATTGCAGCCGTAGAGGAGGATGTCGGCATTTTTTGTTAAGGCTTTCCCCCACTGTTTAATTTTGTTGCTCCATTGGGCTAAGTTCTGATTGCTTAAGGTTTCTGAGCCGAAGTGTAAAGTGCCGGGGCTACCGTGGGAGAGGATATGAATTGCTTCTATATCGCTTTGAAGAGCCAAGGTATTAGTAATTTGTTCGATACCGCTCAAATTTTCATTTAAAATGAAAATTTGAGCGGTATCGGCGCTGTTAATTAGGGTTTGATAGTCTTGTACGGCGGAGTCTACGAAAATGATTTGCTTAGTCATCGTTAATTTGGTGATGATTTTTGTTGGGGATTGTCAATGCTAATCAGTTTGCTGTTGCTGGTTTGTAATAAAAATGCTCACAAATTGAGTTAAAGCCTCTTTAAGTTTTGTAAGTCGTCTGCATCTGAAAAGAAGAAGGCGATCGCTTTTCCGGTTGCTACTTGCTGTATCATTTCACACAATTGACATTTAAATAATCTCTGGAGGCAAGACAGTGCCTCCAGCATCTGAGACGGTATCTGCTTTAAGTTGGATGTTGCATAACTTTACGGGATTACCGCCGAGTTTATTGCAAAATCTATCTTGCGGTAGATGTCATCCAACTGAGTTTATGAATATACACTCGCGAGTGGGAGAAAAGTGCAATCGAACTCGGCCAATAATAATCATAACCTCAGTCATTGCTTTGGAAAAAATCTGCTCAGGTAAATTTTCACCAAAATCAGTCCTGGCCGCACTCGCAACCCAAGCGCTGGGGGGTCTTCTACCGGGATTCAGGGCTGTAAGAAGGTTTTTTGGTCGATCGAACTTGTGCTATTCTCAATTGCCAGCCAAACAATCTAATTGTTCTTGCATTTGGGCGGTAACTCGATCGAAACAAGCATCAACATAATCGCGATCGCCCGCCGCCTCCTTACCGTACCTCTCAAATACGATCGGTTCGCACACACGAGTCCGAATTTGCACTGGCAAAGGCAGGTTAGGCAAAGGCCCAACACTCAATCCCCAAGGCAATCCCAAATACACCGGAAATACCACCGGATCGATGCCAAACAACCACGGCATTCCCAATTCATGCAATTGCTTTGCTTGTTCGTACAAATCTGCCAAAACTATCAAAGTATCGTGGGCACCGTGGGATATAATTGGTAAAATTGGAACTTCTTCTCGCAATGCTAATTTGATAAATCCCTTGCGTCCCGCAAAGTAGATTTTATCGCGCAAGTGGTGGGGGCGAAAAACATCTTGAGCGCCGCCCGGATAGACGAGAACTGGGGCATTTTTTCGCAAAGCTGCGATCGCCATTTTCGGATGCGCCTTCAGGGCTCCACACTGAACCGCCATGCTAGCAACATCAGGAGAAACTTGCCAAACCGTCGGGTGCATCAATCCGTAGGCCAAGCGTTCCGTGCCGTACCTGCAGAACCATTCGTATAGGAACATAAACATATCGGGAGCGGCGAGTCCCCCGTTGTGAGAACCGACAACAAGCATTTTTCCGCTCGCTGGGACGTGGTGCCAGCCGTCGCTTTGGACGCGAAAATAGTAGCGGTACAGCCATTCCCAGATTGGCAGCAAAAGCTGAATGAAGTCGGGATTGCGATCGTCTAAAGATAGACCGTCAAAGGGATATTTAGAGGAGTTGCCGTCTTTTTTATTAGTAGTTTTTGTCACTGCAAAAGTATTTAACGCTTTGGTCATTATATAGCAGAAGGAAGAAAGCTTTAACTCTCGAAGAGAGAAGGCTTTAGTTATTTGGGGAAGGAGGAATAAGGGAGGAGATTAGTTGGGCTTTTCCTCTACTTGTGCGTGTGCTAATCGCCCTCGCCCTGCGAAAAAAAGATTTTTCCTATCATTAATATACTCCCATTCCGCAGGAATCTACCGCATTAGTTTCAGCAAGTGAAAACCTCATAAACATCGCACACGGTTGCTATAGCAATATAATTAAATCAGAATTGGCGCAAATATTTGGTTTCTGATTTGAGCGGGCTGCTTTTGTTCGGAGGTTTTATGCTGGTTGTCTATGTTGTTGCCTAAACCCGCCCCTTGGATTTTTAAACTGAGATGTTGCACCATTCTCAATAAGACTTTTATGGGCGGGCTCTCCTGCCCATCCCCTACTCCCCAGAAGAAATTCATTCTTTGTGGAACAGGCTGTCGGGGCTTTTAAGCGATAATTCTGCTCTGGGCGTGAGTTTCAACAGACTGGGGCTCGAACCGTAGCAGGCAAAGTAAAGCGTCAGCGAGTAAATATCAAGCAACCATCCAAGTTTCTTACGTAAGAGCAGCACCAAGGGCATCTGAAGTCCGGGAAGTACAAACCGGCGTTGTGACGACTAGAATCCTGAATGGAAATGTCTCCACAGGAACAAAACCGTTTGGAAACAGTTACAGCTTTATTTGTCTTCGCTCAACTCACCAAACATTAAATTATATAAATAAAGCTTGACTTGCGGTCATAAAAAAGTTATATAAAGCTTTTTTGTGGAAGACAAATCGATTTTTTTGCTATATTAACCTGCAATTAAGATAATGATTGTGGTTAAGTGAGGAGTTGAACGGATGAAAAACTTGAATTGCTGGAATAAACCCGCTGCATTGCTGGGCGCGATCGCGATCGTAGCCGGAAGTTTGCAGGCGAATGCCATCGGTGTTGCCGCCCCCTCAACATCCACTGTCAGTCAAGATGCGGAAAATATTTCCTTTGAAGATAGCGCCACCTTTCAAATAGCCCAGGCTGGCAACCTTTGCCGCAAAGTCACTCCCAAAGAAGGTTTGACCGTTCGCCAGAACCCAGACCCCAAATCCCCTAGAGTGGGCGGGGTAGGACTTAACACTCAGGTAACGCTGTCCCAAGGCGCTACTTCTGTTAAAGCCTCCGACGGTCGCCTCTGGATTCAAATTACCGCTCCCGTCACAGGGTATGTCGCTAGCGGCTATCCCAACGACGAAAGTAATTTAGGTTCGTGCACCATTAGTCAAACTCCTTCCCCAAGTCCCGCACCGGCACCTGCACCAGCGCCTGCACCAGCACCAGCGCCTGCACCAGCGCCTGCACCAGCGCCTGCACCAGCGCCTGCACCAGCGCCTGCACCAGCGCCTGCACCAGCACCAGCGCCTGCACCAGCGCCAGCAGCAACACCAGCGCCAGCACCAGCGCCTGCACCAGCACCAGCAGCAACACCAGCGCCAGCACCAGCGCCTGCACCAGCACCAGCACCAGCGCCAGCACCAGCGCCAGCACCAGCACCAGCGCCAGCACCAGCGCCTGCACCAGCACCAGCAACGGGCCCCGTAAGTCTGTGCCGCCAAGTAGAACCTCGCGTAGCGCCGAGGGGTCTAGCCATCCGCACCGAGCCTTCCAAGACTTCTGCTGTTAAAGGGGGTGTACCGGCTAACGGTCAAGTAACGCTTGTACCAAATTTCCAGTTAGTGAAAGATAAGAATGGAGAAAATCGCAATTGGGTTGAGATTTCAGGCCCTGTGCCCGGATTCATCTCGGCGGGAAATTTAATCATGTGCAAGTAAAATTCTGAGTTTGATCGCTCTTTTTGACTAAAAGAGCGATCGACACCGAAAATAGTTTTAAGTTATTGTCGCGCAGCCAGGGAAAAACGCGGAGTCCAGATTGCTTCCTGGACTTACGCAGAAATAACTTATTTCTGTCGGCAGCCAGCGGTAGCGAATCTTTCTGTGCCTCTGTTTTTCCTCGGTTGCCTCAAGTCTTAGCTTCGTTCCTCGCAACGCATCCGGGGTGAAAGAATTTAAGCAAAAAGCCGATCTACCTTTCTACCTACAGCGCCCGCTTGCCCAATTTTGGTGTCCGCGATTTTGTTGACACTTCGATTGTCGCCCAATCCCGACAATTTCCCACTTATTTTGCCTGAGTCTGAGTTCGATGCGGTGTCGCATTCCAGCCACCGAATCGTCAGCTAAACCGATGACTGTATGTACAATTACTGCTGTTTCTCGCGTGGGATATTCAACCGAAATTTGGTCGCTTTTTCGGCCTTCAGATTCTTCATCGCTGCTAAAGAGTTTTGCGGCGATATCTTTGGGGTTGGAGACGGTAATTTTGCGATCAACAAGGAACTGTTTAGCGTTAATTGCTTCGTAGTTCGATCGGGCGGCGGGCTGCCCCATTGCTGCGATGGGAATTTGGATGCAGGCGAAGACAGCTAGGAAAAAGAGCGATCGCTTGAGAGTGGATTAGTTCATTAGGCTTCAGATTGTGCCAGAAATTTTTGTCTCCGAGATGCGAAAGCCGCCAAATCTGCCTCGGTGAATTGAGTTTGCTGCCATGAGGGGCGGGCAAGCAGTCGATCGCACCAAGCTTGAATTTTAGGATAGCCGTCTAGGGACACACCAACCCAAGATAGCAAAGGCACGACGGTGCCGGCAACGCACTCGGCAAACGTGATACTGTTGCTAGCGAAAAAAGGGCGATCGTCCAACAAGCCTTCAAAGAATTTCAGCACAGTATCGATTTTTTCCTTAGCCTTTTCGATTTCCTGCGCTTGGGGAATTCCCCATCCCATTATTTCACTGCTTAGGGGGTAAAGTTGCGGTAGAAGTTCGTTAACCGTGACCAATTCTACCATCCTCACAACTGCCAAATCTTTCGGTTCTTTTGGCAGCATTGCCGGTGCGGGATACTTCGTTTCTAGATAGTCAAGAATTGCGAGAGACTCGACGACAGTGAAGTCATCATCGACCAAAACCGGGATACGATGAAAAGGATTCATTGCGATAAAGTCAGGCTGCAAGTGATCGCCGTCCAAGTGGATTTCTACTAATTCAAAGTCGAGGTTTTTTTCTAAGAGGGCGATCCCGACGCGGCGGGAGTTCGGGGAAATGGGACTATGGTAAAGTTTCATAAATGGTGTGCCTGGTTATTGAAAGGTAATAGAAGCCACATTTTGATTATGCACCTTCACTGTCATTTGATTTATTTTATTCAACTTTATCCTCTCCAGTTTCATCGTCTCCACTGTCGTCTAAATTTTTACTTTCATCGGAAACTTCATAATTATCCATAATTTCGAGCAATAAACGCTTTAGATTCTGATCCGGTGGGCGTTTTTCAAATTCTGCGTGCGTGTAAATCCACAGCAACACAACTTCTTTTTTTGTAATATCTAACAAATATATAAGTCGCCCCTGTTCAGCGGCTCCGCGAAGCTGAGGCATTTTAAACTCCAACTTCCACAGTTCCCATCCATCACGGCTACTGCCTTTTGGCCAAGGTTCAAAATGTCCCAACGGTGGACGGGGACGGGGGTCAACGCTCAAAAATCTGAGGAATTTTTGGAGTAATTCGACAAATTTTACTAATCCTGCCTGATTTTTACGATAGCGATCGCGGATTAGTTTTTGCTGAGTTTTATCAAAGTTCTTCGAGAGCTTGATATGAAATTGCTCTGATTCGTTCACAGGCCTCCTCCGCTGTCATCGCCTCGCTAGTTTCCCACCCTGCAAAAGTCTGTTCCAGGGCTTCAGATAGTGCTTTTTGATAAGCAATATCTTCCCGTTCTACTCCACTTAAAATCGCATTAATAAGTCTATTAAAGGCGTTAATATAAGCTACAAAACTATCGAGTTCACCTTTAAGTACAATCCAAGGTAAAGCGATAGCCAAAGAAAAAAGCCCCACAAATTTAAGCAACCTCTCTTTAATTCCTTGAGGGGGTTCAATGAAAGCATAGGCAAAAACTTTGAGTAATTCTTGCGTTTCAGCAGGAATTTTTTCCCAACGGTCTTCAATTATTACAGCTAAATTGTTTGCTTTTTGAGCCAGTTCCCAAAACCTTGAGGCGCTGGACGTGCGTGGCTGAAATATCTGCCGAATTTCGCTGGGGCTAATTGTGATGGTGGCTGACATTTGCCTGACCTCTGCTCACTTTACGATTACTCAGTCATTCTCAGTATATCATCTAAACAAACTTCTGAAAATCCTGTCATTGACTGATTATTGGCTTATTGTGACTTCCTGACGCACAGACGAGGTAATCGCCTCTACTAGAAATAATCGCTCACTAAGTGACAACTTCTGGGTTAATTCAACTAATTATTGAAACGATATTTTTTTGGATGTTTCTGAAAATTTATCATTCTGAGCTGGCGAAGAAACCTCACCATAACTTAAAGTTTTGACTGAAGTATTCTGCTCTAAAGTTGTCGTCATGTCTGCGTGGAGAAGCTCTAAAAATTTAATATCGTTCCCTAGAGCGGCTGCCTCATCCTCATCTACATCTTCTATTACTTGCAAACGTTCTTTATAGGCATTTATTTGATGTTCAAGGGCTTTTATAATAAATCTTAAATCTTTAAATAAATGATAGATTCATATTATTTCCATTCCCAAGAACGAATATTTAGCAATCCCTAACTAGACAGTTGCTGGAAGAAGCATATCCTCTACTTGTCTAATTTGCTCCCAATCAATTGCTGCAACCCAAAGACTTTCCTCTTCCGAATATTGCACTACGCCATCCACTTCTAATTCTTCGCTATAGAGGGTGAGCAATTGACCATTTTGCAATTTAATATTTTGGCGGCTCAAATCTTCAATTGTACCAACACAATTCAGACGAAGGCGACTCTGTTTATCAGCATTATGAAAGTCTGCAAAGATTCTGGGAGCACTCATATTTATTACAATTAAGATTTTTTATGATGGGGAAATTTACGCAACTGACTCATTTAGATGAGCTTGTAGGGTGCGTCAGACGAAGTGATGGATTAATATAACCAGGGTTTTAGCGTCTGACGCACCCTTACTCTATTTGCTAGTTGCCTAAGTCCTAGATGGGTTAGGGATCGTTGGTGTCAGCAGAAGACTTGCTTTTTCTGGTGGTAAGCCACTGAGAGTTGCATGATTTAAGCTTCTGCCAGAAGTACGGATGACATCTCCACCTTCCGAGCGAACTTTAGCCACTGTGGTAACACCCACTTGTCCGTGAGGGATTGCTAATGCTAATTCTGCTACAGACAATTCTACTGCACATTCTACAGAAATTCCCGTGATGCCGCTGGGGTGGGTTCCTATGGCACGTTGAAGATCTTCTGGACGATTAAGACCACCACGAACTACTAAGGCTTCGTTGGGAACTATCTCTACTTTTTCAGGCATTTTAACTCCTATGTTTTTTAACTAACGCAGGGTTAGGTTTTGGGTAACCTCGCGTTTGAGTACATAGGCACGGGGGCCTTAGAGATTGTGCGTTTAGTTAATTTCGCTTCCGAGTTAAAATTATGCCTACAGTAAAAGCACTTCCCAAAATAACAGGGCAGGCCCAAAAGCCCGCCCCATCAAACTATCGACTTAGTAATCGAAGTCGCCGCCGCCCATGCCGCCGCCAGCGCCTGCAGCAGCGCCATCCTTCGGTTCAGGCTTGTCAACGACGATACACTCGGTTGTCAGCACCATACCAGCAATAGATGCGGCATTTTGCAGAGCAGAACGAGTCACCTTCGCAGGGTCAACGATACCAGCTTCAAACATATCGACAAACTCATTTGTCGCTGCGTTGAAACCAACGTTGAATGGCTTTTCTTTGACGCGCTCAGCGATGACAGCGCCATTCAAACCAGCATTTTCAGCAATCCGCTTCAGAGGAGCAGCCAGAGCCCGTGCCACAATCAAAGCACCGGTCAATTCTTCGCCCTTGAGAGTGCTATTAGCCCACTCTTCCAATTGAGGAGTCAGGTGAGCCAAAGTTGTACCGCCACCAGGAACAATGCCTTCTTCGACAGCAGCTTTGGTTGCGTTGATCGCATCTTCAAGACGCAGTTTGCGATCCTTCATTTCTGTTTCGGTAGCCGCGCCGACTTTGATCACTGCGACGCCGCCAGCCAATTTGGCCAAACGTTCTTGCAGCTTTTCTTTGTCGTAGGAAGACTCGGTTTCGTCCATTTGACGGCGAATTTGTTCGCAGCGGGACTTAACGGCGGCTTCGTTACCTTCGGCAACAATTGTGGTGCTGTCTTTGGTGATGGTGACGCGGCGAGCTTTGCCGATCATTTCGAGCTTGGTATTTTCCAGTTTCAAACCGGCGTCTTCGGTGATCAGTTGACCGCCGGTCAATACGGCGATATCTTCTAACATGGCTTTGCGTCGATCGCCAAAACCAGGTGCTTTCACAGCAGTCACGTTCAACACACCGCGCAGCTTGTTGACAACGAGAGTAGCTAGAGCTTCTTTCTCAATGTCTTCTGCAATGATCAGCAGCGGGCGGCCTGAACGGGCTACTTGTTCGAGCACGGGTACTAAATCCTGTACCATACCGATTTTTTTGTCGGTCAGCAAGATGAAGGGTTCTTCTAGAACTGCTTCCATCCGTTCGGTGTCGGTGACGAAGTAGGGAGAAATGTAGCCTTTGTCGAAGCGCATCCCTTCGGTGATTTCGAGTTCGGTAGTCATAGACTTCCCTTCTTCCAGGGAAATTACGCCTTCCTTGCCCACTTTGTCCATTGCATTGGCAATCATTTGGCCGACTTCATCGTCGTTACCAGCAGAGATTGAGCCGACTTGAGCGATGGATTTGGAATCTACTACTTGTTTGGCGTGTTCGGCAATTTTTTCTACCAAGAAGCCGGTTGCTTTGTCAACACCGCGCTTGAGGGCGATCGCATTTGCGCCGGCTGCTACGTTCCGCAGGCCTTCTTTGACCATTGCGTGAGCTAGAACGGTAGCTGTGGTGGTACCGTCGCCTGCTGCGTCGTTAGTTTTGGAGGCTGCTTGACGGATCAAGGCAACGCCTGTATTTTCTACATGGTCTTCTAGTTCGATTTCTTTGGCGATGGTAACACCGTCATTGACGATTTGAGGAGCGCCAAATTTCTTTTCTAGAACAACGTTACGGCCTTTGGGGCCGAGGGTTACTGCTACTGCTTCGGCGAGAATGTCCATACCGCGTTCGAGGGCGCGACGTGCATTTTCGTTATAGATGATGCGCTTAGCCATAGTTTTTGGGGATGAGAGGGTTTGAGATTGTGGATTGGGGATGATGGATATTAGTCATTTGTCCCGTGTCATTAGTTGTTTGGCGGCGTTCGCTTTAAACTAATGACTGATGACTAATGATTGATGACTAATGATTAATTAGTTAACGATCGCCAGAATGTCTTTTTCGGCTAGCAAGACGTATTCGTCGGTGCCGAGTTTGATGTCGGTGCCTGCGTACTTCGAGTAGAGAACTTTGTCGCCGACTTTGACTTCCATTTCAACGCGCTTGCCGTCGTCATTGCGCTTGCCGGGGCCCACGGCCGCGACTTCGCCTACTTGGGGCTTTTCCTTTGCTGTGTCGGGTAGAAGGATGCCGCCGGCGGTTTTTTCTTCGCTAGCGCTTACTTTTACGAACACGCGCTCGCCTAAAGGTTTAACGGTAGAAACACTCAGTGATACTGCTGCCATAAATAAATCTCCAGATTACAGTTCCTAGTCAGTTAGCCGTTCGGAGTCGCTCTGAAAGCAACAGCCGACTGCTTACTACTGACATATTAGCACTCTCGACTCCTGAGTGCTAATTTAGCTTTAGTTAGGGGCGATCGCAACTTATCTGTCTGTACGGGTTCCCGAACCGAGAATGAGTGGAAGGGGCTGAAAGGGGGACAGGGAGAGTGGGAGAGGGGGAGAGGGGGAGAGTGGGAGAGGGGGAGAGTGGGAGAGGGGGAGAGGGGGAGAGTGGGAGAGGGGGAGAGGGGGAGAGGGGG
>NZ_JAUBRI010000112.1:0-13920 GCF_036701795.1 Microcoleus sp. N9_A1 | reverse complement strand
TTTTTGTCTTAGGTCTAGACTGTAAGCCATTTTTTTATAATTAACTCTTTTTATCGATTTTATCATGATCTTACCTCGGTCTCACATTTATTTGAAATGACTATATTGTCAAAAAAATCCAGTTTTTGCCTCTGGGTCAAGTGGCGCTAATTGGCAGAGCTGTGGTGGATAGATTCGCGGCGGCGGCTGAGGTTTCTGGAGATTAAGGCTGGAGTCGAAATCAATTGGGCACTAAACTGAGTTATGTGTTGATTAAGTGGTGACTCATACTGTGGACGCAGAAGCTAAGAAAAAACTGAGCGAGGTTGTTAAGTTAGCGCGTGGCTCGATGAGTTTGAGCGCCTTTGGCAGATTGTTGGGAGTTTCTGCTGCTTCTGTTTTGTATTGGGAAAAAGGGCAGGTACTCCCGGATACGAAAAATTTGACTCAAATTGCGACAAGAGCAGGCTTTACGATGGAAGAGCTAATGGCTCATCTGGAAGGCAAGCCCATGCGTGAACCCGTAGATACCAACGAGTTGCTTAAGAAAATTCAGTGTATGCCACTGAGTGACCTAGCAGTGATTGTTCGAGCCGGTGTGGAGCGGTTGGCTGCTGCTGCGGTGGCTTCTGGGAATTAGGGCTGGAGTCCAAGTCAATTGGGCAGTAAACTGGGAGTTGTGTTGATCTGGTGACTGATACTGTGGACGCAGAAGCTAGGAAAAAACTGAGCGAGGTTGTTAAACTAGCTCGTGGTTCCATGAGTTTGAGTGCTTTTGGCAGGCTACTGGGAGTCTCTGCCGCTTCAGTTCTGTATTGGGAAAAAGGGCAAGTGCTCCCGGATACGAAAAATTTGGCTCAGATTGCGACAAGAGCAGGCTTCACCGTTGAAGAATTGATAGCTCATCTGGAAGGCAAACAGCCGACTGAACCGATGGATACAAATGATATCCTCAAAAAAATTCAATGTATGCCGATAAATGAGTTGGCAATGATTGGTAGGGTGATGGATAGACTCGCAGCGGCTGCTGAGGCTTCGCATAAGTGTTATGCTCCCTCGAATAAATGGGTGTTTTGGCTATCACCGTTAGCCGCTCCGCTAGCGTTTTTGCGAATATTAGAGAACAAATAACGTACTTACAGCAGCGCAAGATCCTTGAAGCAACGGCGCGTTAACTCGATTCTTGCAGATGCGTCATTTTTGTTGCGGATGTCAATGTTTGTAGCAAAAAAGTAAACATTTTTATCCTTTTCTAAATAACCTACATACCAGCCAATTTGAGGCTTTGTTTGTTCTCCAAAGCCTGCCCAGCCTGTTTTTGCCCTAATTGTGTAATCGGGACTTTGTTCAACAATTATGATATCTTTCACCAGAGACAGCGAGCGATCAGAAAAGGGTAAGTCATTTTTGTAGAGACGGCCCAGAAATTGAATTTGCTCCTTGGGTGTGATTCGCAGTTCTCCCTCTAACCAGAATTTGTCAATATCGTCTTTATTACCGATTTTTTGGTTGCCGTAACCGGCTTTAGCAACCCATTTTTGCATTTGCTCGTGTCCGACTCGGCGGGCTAGAACTTGGTAAAACCAAACGGCGGAAAGTTTGATGGCTTCTCTCATATTCAAGTCTCGATTCCATGCGGGAATTTGCCTTTGAATTCCATCCCACGTTAGCACGGCAATCTCATCTGAAATTACCCCTGTTTCTAAGGAAATCAGAGAGTTGAGAATCTTAAATGTAGATGCGGGTAAAAAAGCTGTCTCGTTACGCTGCGGGTTGTGTTGATAAAGGCGATCGCTGTTCAAGTCGTAAATCGCGATCGAGCCTTCAACTCCTAGCTCTTGAAAGTGCCGTCCAAAATTAATTTTCTCAGCAACATCTCCTCCGCGAGACGGAGACTCTTGCACAGGAGGTGGCACAGTTAAGGCTGATTGCGGTGTCTGAACTAAAACAAAAGTAATGCAGCCTAATACAATTAAAATAACAGCGAGCGCACGAGATATTCTGTTCATAAACTTCGATTAGTTAGCCAAATCACAGGCAGTAATGTCACAGGCGCGATTGACTTGTAAGGTGCGTCTGACTTACGCTGTGTAAGAAACAATTAAGGTTTGCCCCTGACGCAGTCTACTATATACAGGGGCCAATTGCGTAATTTTTCACCTACAAAACTGCCATAATAGTTAAGGCGACTAAACAGCTTAACTGAATTGCCAAACTCACAATCCGAAATTTGGGATCGAGGCCGGCAATGTGAATCGCTGAATGTACAAGCCGAAATAGGATGTACACAACAATCAGCAAATCTACTGCTGTTCCTGAAACACGCCTAACGGTTAGAAGGAAAACAACTCCCAAATACAAAGGCAGGTTTTCTACCAAGTTGGATTGTACTCGAAATAGTCGCCACAGCAAACTTTCATCGTTTTGTGTGCCAAAATCTTTGGGAGAACCGCCGGCAGATAGATGCCGAATCCTGACTGTCAGCAGCATGACTACAATTGCGATCGTCCACAGGATGAAAATTGCTAAACCCCAGAGAGGGAAAGTCATATTTGTCGGTTCAATTTGCATCATCTTTCTACCTTGCGAAACTGTGGTTAAGACTTTAGAAAAGTTATATCAAATCCTGTAGCATCGTTGTGGTCAAATCCCGCCCCCAGTCAACAATCACTGACGATGCAACCAGAATTGATATAATTCATCTGCGTTAATCTGTGTTAATCTGCCCTCATCTGCGGTTAAAAAAAGACAATGTATTAACCGCAGATGACAATGGATTGACGCTGATTCACGCGCTTGTCGAGAAGAGAGATATGAATAATTCGGATATTCTGAGTGTTTTCCGAAATCGATAGATCGCTCACCAAGCTCAAAGCAGCATCTAAGCGACAAGCTGACGCTAACTAGAGTGCGATCGCATCTCCTGAGTGTCAATTCCAACCGCTAGCAACCGAGCGTTTACAGATGGTTTTCGGGTTGACGATCGCACCATTGTATCGAGCAAGTGTTCGATCGCACCCGGTAGACTCTGGCAAAAACCAGTGTGTACCCGCGATGTCTGAACGATCGTACTGCGGGGTGCTACGAGCCAGTGAAAGCGCTCTCTGTGCGGAAGTTGACCGATCGCGCCAGATTCCTTGCCGCCTGCACAAATGATGGGAATGACTGCTAGGTGATTGCGAATCATTTCCAGATCTAAGGTTGAGTCGATCGCCATCAACCGCTGTTCATCAATTTCGATCCGAGCTTCAAGGAATTTTTTCGTACCGCAGGAAACGATCGCCCCGACGTTGATAAACTCCTCGCGATCGACTTTGGGAACGACGCGAACGATCGCATAATCATACAGAAATCGATCGGGCACTAATCGCCTCCTCCAAAAAAATATGTGGTGATTCTAGCCGATTTAGCAGGTACTCGATATAAGCATCCCGATGTTGGTTGCTATCGCTGAAAGGAGAATCTCCCACCAGCCAAGTATCAGGAATTAGTTTAACGATGTTGCGAATGATTTCCGGCGTTAGCCCTTGAGTCATCTTGGAATTTGCTGCTTCCAGCGTACTGGCAAAACGGAGCAGAACGTGGTCTTTGATTGGCGGGAAACGATCGCGGCTGCGCGAGAGATAATCTTTCCAGGTGTGGTGGAAGTAGAGGGCTGCACCGTGATCTATCAGCCAAAGTCGGCGGTGCCATACCAGCATATTTGCATTGCGCGACGTGCGATCGATGTTGGTCACAAAAGCATCGAACCAGACGATTTCTGAGGCCAGATCCGCATCGGACTTCCCCGCTATCGGGTCAAAGGTGATGGAGCCCGGAAGATAGTCGAGGGCGAGGTTGAGGCCAGCACTTGCTCGGATCAAATCTTGAATTTCCGGGTCAGGCTCAGTCCGAGCCAGTTCGGGATCAAGTTCAACAAAGACGAGTTCGGGGATTGGGAGCCCGGAGGCGCGAGCAATCTCTCCCGCCACTAGCTCGGCGATCAGAGATTTGGCTCCCTGGCCCGCACCGCGAAATTTGAGCACGTACATACCATCATCATCTGCTTCGACGATCGCCGGCAGCGATCCGCCCTCGCGCAAGGGAGTGACATACCTGGTAGCAATGACTGTTCGCAAGCTGGGAATCATGCTCTTTGAGATTTGAGATTTGAGATTTTCGATGGGAAATCACTGATTTTATGGGCGTTGCATAATTGCGGGATGATTTTGATTGTTTTGTGGGATCGGCGTCCCGCCCGTCCGCTTTATTTTCAAAGCAGGCGGGACACCTACCCCACAAGAATCATCCTCAAATTGTGCAACGCCATTTTATGAGGGTTTAGAGCACGGGCTTACAGTTGGATTCTTTCTTTTAACTGGGACTGATGTTAAGTAGTTTGTTTAGTAAACTGATGACCAAAAGGACACAACTAATGTTGTGTCCCTACGGAATTTTGCCAAATCTTGCTTTGAGACAGTCATTAGTCATCAGTTATTAATCAACTAATAACTCATGACTAACCACTAATCAGTTGTACTAACGTGGTCGATTCTCTCTAATTGCCAGAGAATTTGGTTGCCTTCGCGCCGCACCCGCGAAACTACCCAATTTCGCCAAACCCAGTTGTCTCCACGACTGGTGACAGCGCTGGCATTTACATCCATCAAATCAGCCAGTTCAGAACTGGTAATCAAGTAGCCTTTCGTCGCAACCTCGTCGGCTATGTGCAAGGTTTCGATCAGATTGCGGAGGTCCTGAACCCTCACCTCGCGGGGCAAGTTCTCCAGGGTATCGGCAGTTGAATCCATCATGGTAGAGTTGGAGATCGGAAGGTCAGAAGTTATGACATAGGATTCTATCGTTTTGTTACCAGTTGCGTCCGTTTCTTCCGAAACAATTGTGTTTTCCGAACCTAGAGGCGGTGTGGCCGCGCTGACAAAAGAGCTCGCCTGAGTCTCGCCTACAGTTGGTTTCTGCTGTTGCAGTTCGGGAGTGAGATTGTGCGAGAAGCTGCGGGCAATTTCATCGCATCTGTCGTTGTAGAAGTCGCCGGAGTGGCCGCGGACGTGTTCCCACTTGATTTGCCGGGAATTCAGCTTGTCTAGCAGGTGCCAGAGGTCTTGGTTGACAACATCTTTGCCCGTTGAGGTTTTCCAGCCTTTATTTTTCCAGCCTTGAATCCATTTAGTGATGCCGTTTTTAACGTATTCGCTGTCCGTGTAAACGGTGACTGGTTCGGTTTGACCGGAATTGGCAAAAAATTCGAGAACAGCGACGGCAGCCTGCATTTCCATGCGGTTGTTGGTAGTTTGGGGGTCTGCACCTCCGAGTTCGTGACACTTGCCGTCGGCGAAACAAACTACTGCACCCCAGCCACCTGGGCCTGGGTTGCCGGAACAGGCGCCGTCTGTGTACAAGCTTTTGATTTGGGGAATTGTCATGAGCGAATTAATGTGTTATTTAGAGGTAAGTTGTTGGCTGGTGCCATAATTGAGGGGAATAGCGATAGTTTTACTTGCTGCCATGAAAAACGCCAACTTAAAGATTAAAAAGGTCGGCTTATTTATTTGTCCGTTTTCTTTGTTAATTTTTAATACTTTCGCGCAAGCACAGCCGATAGTCCCTGCTGCTGATGGTACGGGCACTGCTGTCACCCGCAGCGGCAACCGCTACGATATCAACGGCGGCAGTTTGTCGGGAGACGGGGCGAATCTTTTTCACAGTTTTGGGCAGTTCGGCTTGAATGAAGGTCAAATAGCTAATTTTCTGACAAATTCGGCTATTCAGAATATATTAGCTCGAATTGCTGGCGGGGACGCTTCGCTAATTAACGGTTTAATTACTGTCACGGGCGGCAATTCTAATCTTTTTCTAATTAATCCTGCGGGGATTGTGTTTGGCCCGAACGCGAGTTTGAATGTGCCGGGGGCTTTCACTGCAACTACTGCTACTGGTGTCGGTTTTGGTTCAAATTGGTTTAATGCTGCGGGTACAAATAATTTTAGCGCCTTGGTGGGTACGCCCAATGCTTTTTATTTTGGTGCGGCTGTACCGGGAAGTATTGTTAATGCTGGCAATTTAGCTGTGACTCCGGGGCAAAATTTGGCTTTGCTTGGCGGTACGGTTGTTAGTACCGGGCAGTTGTCGGCCCCGGGTGGGCAAATTACTGTGGCTGCTGTTCCGGGAGATAATGTTCTCCGCATTAGTCAACCGGGGCATTTGTTGAGTTTGGAAATAGCAACGGGCGGAAATTTTGGTAATTCTCAACAGACTTTGAATCCTGTTTCTTTGCCACAATTGCTGACAGGTACTGGACAAAATCAGGCGGCCGGTGTTGCGGTTGCTGCTGACGGTTCTGTGCGGCTTGTGGGTTCGGGTTGGCAGGTGAATTCTGGGGATGTGGCGATCGCTGCTAATGTGTCTGGGCTGCCACAGTTGAATGCGGGAAGTGCGAATTTATGGGCTGCGGGAAATCTCACGTTAGCGGGCGCTAGGCTGCAAACTACGGGGGATTTGAGTTTGCTGGGCAGGGATGCGGTGCGGGTCAGGGACAGCGCCGAGAATCCGTTTTTGGCGCAGGCTGGGGGGAATTTATACATTCAGGCCGATCGCACTATTGATATTCTCACTCAAAATGCCACGGGCGGCTTGTCTCTTCCCGCACAATTTCAAAGCGGTGGCAATTTGAGTTTAGTTAGCAACGGCGTGATTTCGGGGGATACTCACTTTGCTTCGAGGGGCAATTTTTCGGTGCGCAATCTGTCAGGAATGCCGGGAAATTTTGTGAGTTTATTTGACCCGATTATCAGTTCGGAAAGAGATGTTTTCTTAGGAGATTATACTGGTGTTTCGCTGAAAGTGGAAGCGAAGGGCAGCATTGTTGCTGAGAGTATTACAATTACCGGCCCTGATCTTGCATTGCTGCGGACGGAAAATCTGAATCCCGACGATCCAGATATTGTTATTTTAACCACCAGTCCGGCTTTAATTCTGCGGGCGGGATTACGAGATTTGGCAAATCCCCTTAATATTTCTACTGACAATTTGGGTGACGATGGAGCTTTCAGTTCAGTGTCGGTTTTTCCCAGAGGTTTTATTTATGTGGAAGATAATATTTTTGCAGGCGGGCCGGTGATTGCTTCGGCACCGGGAGATGTGGTAACTAGAGAGATTAACGGCGGTAGCATTACTCTCACAAGTACCGCAGGGGCTGTGATAGTTGGGGGTAGATTGATATCGGGTTCGACTATTGATATTGAAGCTGCCAACAATATTTTGACAAGTGACATTTCTCGTGGTGGTATCAACGGCAATATTACTCTGACTTCTGGGGGTAATATAGTAACGGATAGGATCAATAGTGGGACGAATGGGAGGATCGCACTTACAGCAGCCGGCAATATAAATTTTGGGAATTTGCAGGGTTCTCAAGTTAATATTACCAGCAACTCCGGGGCTTTGGGAGTTTTGACCGATCCGAATATAATTATCCCCAATACAACACCCGCCAATATTACAGCCACCGAAAATCTCACTTTGGCAGCTTCGGGCGACTTAACCGTAGGGAACCTCACGGGTGCTACTCTCAGGGCTAGCAGCAGCAGCGGAAGCGTCGTTACGGGTACGATCGCCACTACGGGAGATGTCAGAATTTTAGCAGGACAACAAATCAACACGGGAGCGATCGCTGTTAATCCTTCAGCCAATCAAGTTAATCCTGCGATTCCCACAGTCAATTTGGACGCGCAAACTAATATTAACGTGGCATCGATTGATGCAGCCGCCGCCAGCATTGCTTTGAGAGCTTCTAGCGACTTAACTGCAGGGAATTTGCAGGGTGCGGCAGTTGATGTTAATAGTGATGGGGGAAATATTGCGATCGGCAATACTGCATCAACTGGAAATATCAATTTAAGAGCTGCGGGAAATGTGAACTCAGCAAATTTGCAGGGTGTAGGAGTTAATATTAACAGCAGTGCGGGGACGATTGGAGTTACCAGTGCCGCCGCCACCAGTAATGTAAATTTGACAGCTTTGGGCAATATCAATTCAGGAATTTTACAGGGAAGTGATGTTTCAGTTAATAGTAATGCTGGAAGTATTCAAACTGCAAATGTTACGGCCGGTAACGGTGTGAATTTGAGAGGTTCTGGCGATGTCAATGCGGGAAATTTGAGGGGAGTTGCGGTTGATGTTGGCAGCAATGTGGGGAATGTGAGAATTGGGGATGTTAACGCTACAGGAAATATCAATTTGGAAGCCGCTCAAAATGTGAATTCGGGAAATTTGCAGGGATCTGTAGTTGATTTAGTGAGCAGCCGGGGAAATGTCAGCACTGGCAATATTAATGCTTCATCAATTGTGGATATTTTAGCGGGAGGGCAGATCGGAACAGGGGCAATAAATGTTAATCTTGTTGTGCGCGATCGCGCTCCGGCTGTAAATATTAACGCTCAAAATGATATTAGCATTGTATCGGTGAATGCTCCGGGCGCTCAAGTTGATATCGCAACTCCGGGTTTGGTGCGAGTGACTGGTACTTTTGACCAAAACGGCACTCCTGTTAGTGTCTCGACGCTTGGCCGCGTTCAACCGGGTACAGTCAGGATCGCCCACGGGGGCGGCGATGTCAATCCGCCAACGCCTTTTGTGGTGGGAGATGCGACGACGAATGGTACTGCTGGGGCGATCGCCAGCAATGCTTTGGGTACGATTACTCAGCGGCAATCTTTCATAAATTCTTACACTCAAGGCAATAGTGCGATCGTCACTACAAATCAACCCGGAATAACTCCACCCGGAATAACTCCACCCGGAATAACTCTACCCGGAATAACTCCACCCGGAATAACTCCACCCGGAATAACTCCACCCGGAATAACTCCACCCGGAATAACTCCACCCGGTACAACTCCACCCGGAATAACTCCACCCGGTACAACTCCACCCGGTACAACTCCACCCGGTACAACTCCTCCGCCACCATTGCCCAGCGGTAGATTTCCATTAGATAGTAACCGGGTTTTTCCCGCTCCGAACCAACCCTTTAGTCGCGAACAGCGGCAGAACCAAAACAGAATATCGCGAGATATAGGAAAACCTGGAGAAAGGATGCCCCCCGAAAGAATACAATCTCCGAGAGGACTGAGAAATTTTATCAATTCAAACATCAGAGATTCAGTTATTCAGTCAGCATTTCGCGGCGGCATCGGCAGGAATTTGGAGGCAGGCCAAATATCAGCAGCTTTGTCTCTACTGGACAAATCTTTCAGCCAAGAATTCGCGGAATATTTAGACATCAACATCAGCGACGAGTTGGTATCCCCAGAGGAAATTCAAAAAAAATTAGCATCCGTGGGCGCACAAACCGGCACAAAACCTAGCTTAATTTATCTGTTCTCGCAGCCCGAAGAATTAAATTTAATGCTGATCACTTCTTGCGGTGAAGTGGTTCACAAAAGTGTACCGGCTGCGAACCGGGCAGAACTGCTGAAAGTAGTCACTCAGTTCAGGGATGAGATTACCAAACCGGGGGTGCGGGCTACTACGAGTTATCTACCATCTTCCCAACAGCTTTATAAGTGGATGATTGCGCCTTTAGAGGACAGTTTGAAAAAGTGCGAAACGGATACTATTTCCTTTGTTGTCGATCGAGGTTTGAGAGGTATGCCCTTTGCTGCTTTGCATGACGGACAGCAATTTTTGGTGGAAAAGTACAATCTCAGCCTGATGCCCAGCATTAATTTAACAGATACTCGCTACGTAGATCTCAGAAATTCTCAAGTTTTAGCAATGGGTGCCTCGGAATTTTCCGAGTTGAATCCTTTGCCAGCAGTTCCTGCTGAAATAGCCGCTATTTCCCGAGAGTGGCCGGGAGTTAGTTTTCTGAATGAGGATTTCACTTTGGAGAATTTGAAGCGACAGCATCAAAGCCGACCTTTTGGGGTTATTCACTTAGCTACTCACGGTGAATTTCGCCCTGGAGCACCAAATAATTCTTTTATCCAGTTGTGGAATAGTCGGCTGCGACTGGATCAATTGCGGGATTTGAGATTGAATGATCCGCAGGTGAATATGTTAGTTTTAAGTGCTTGTCGGACTGCGGTGGGAGATCCACAGGCGGAGTTGGGTTTCGGGGGTTTGGCGCTGCAAGCGGGGGTGCAAACGGCTTTGGGAAGTTTGTGGTACGTGAGTGATGAAGGTACTTTGGGATTGATGAGTGAGTTTTACCAGCAGTTGAAGACGGCCCGAATTAAGGGGGCGGCGCTGCGACAAGCGCAAATTGCGATGTTGCGGGGAGATGTGCGTTTGGAGGGTGGCCGATTGCGGGGTTTGAGTCGGGGTGAGGGTGTGGAGTTGCCGGCTTCGCTGCAAGGTTTTGCGGATTTAAAGTTGTCGCATCCTTATTATTGGTCGGCTTTTGTGATGATTGGGAGTCCTTGGTAATTGGTGATTAGTGATTAGTGATTAAGTAAGTCGGGGGAAATATTTACAAGTATGTCAATCAGTAATATTACTCAAAAAAACTGCTTTTTTAGGAGTGGAAAATTCACGATTTTAGAGAGAGTAGGTATAATCCCACATTCCGCACCCCAACTGTCACATAGGGTGTGGGTGGACTGAATCTACCCCAACAATGGTGATAACTGCAAGATATCTTCAGTATAAATACTTAAAAGAGTGGCATTCGAGACACGAGTTTACATTTAAGTTGAGCCGTTGGTATAAAATCATCTGCTGAGACATCTCAAAACCTGAGTGGCCGTCACCATCACCAAAAAAAGTATCCATATCAGTGAATAAAAACGGCTCTCCTGAACTTATGGTTATAATTTTATCTAATCAGAGAAGCAAGCTAATACGCGATTTCTAAAATTATTAAAATTAGAAAAGCCATATCCTTGCCGCATTATCAACTTGATTCGATTGTTGATTCCTTCCATGACTCCACTTGTTGTGCGATTAAGAAAGTAATTGCAAATACCCTCAAAATGATTCTCAATTGTTAATACAGATTCTCTCAAAAATACTTGTGCATGATTTAGCCATTGTTTGATTTTTTTCTGCCCTTTTTTGACGGTAAAATTAGTCTCATATATTTCTCTAAAGTTTTATTTTATCTCATAGGCAATTCTCAAACATTCTGATTTACCTAGTGTCAATTCTAATTTATTAATCTGCTCTGAATTTAAATTAACTCGATTACTTAATAATAAATATTTACTTTGCCTATCTGTTATTCCGGCTGCTCTACGTAATTTATTTAAGTCTTTATTAACTACTTTCATTACATGGAAACTATCAATGATAACTTGAGCATTTGGAAATACTTTTTCAATGACTTTAGGGAATCCTCCCCACATATCAACACTCACTTCCTCAACTTGTTCACGAACCTCAATTGCTTGTGTAATAAGGACTTCAATGATTTCTTCGGATCGATGAGAATCAATCATCTCAATTAAATTACCTTCCGAAATGTCACTAACAACAGTCACAAAATTTCCTTGACCTTTCCGCATACTTATCTCATCGATAGAAATTCGTTTAGCCTGTGCCCAATTTGTTTTTTTTTGAATTTTATTTATTTGATCAAATATTTCTTTTATTTCGTGATAACTCAGTCCTTCTTCTCGTCCAATTTGCTCCATGCTAGATTGTTTGACACGCTCATAAATATTTTGTTCGTATCGTTGAGTATGCCGTCTTTTGATGTCCAAAAAATCTATTTTTTCTGTGGGATATCGTTGGCAATTGGGACAATAAAACTGCCGTCGTGGGATTTTTAAATACACAGGACGACCAAACACTGGTAAATCTCTTACTAAGATTGGTCGATTCTGATGCAGGGTAGTGCCATGAAGGAAAGGATGGAGTAAACTTAAGCTAAGTAGGTCGGCGGAAAAATCCATAAGTATGTAACAAAATATTAAGTCTGGTGACGGGACTTGAATTTAATACGTTGTGTTGGGTAATCTCCTCTTTTTCCTCTAGCTTCTACTCCGTCAATTACGGCGTAAGCGAGTTCTAATTCATCCTCAAACATTTGTCCGACTAATTCATCTTCTTTAATGTGTTGCCACTCTAATTCAATTGGGTTCATTTCAGAACAATAAGTAGTTAATCAAAATTAATTACATAATTATCTCCAAAATTTTTAAGAATTATTTCGACAGATGAAACAAGAGATTGCCAGCTAGAGTAGGCATCTATTTCGAGCCATTCATATTTTATAAACCGCCACCAAATCTCAATTAAATTTCATTCAGGTGAGTAAGTCGGCAATTCAAATATAGTTAAGCCACGTTCTTTCCATTCTTCAATTTTATCTAAAATGGCATTGCTAGTATGAATAGAAGCTTGATCTACCACAATAAATGTTGGTCGCTTTACCACAGCAAAGAAAGTATCTATACAGGCTATGATCACATCAGAATTAATTGTCTGCTCTGAAACATAAGCATGAAGAATGTTTTGCCGATTCATGATTCCTAAAACATTTAAACGCTTAGTTCTACGACTATCAATTGACAAATATTCACCAATATCTTGCCATCCATAAGGGACACAAGGGATGCCACAAAATCCGGACTCATCCAAATAGTATAAATCAATTTTTCCCTCATCTTCTAGTTGTTTTAATTCTGACAATTTTTGTTTTTTTTCTTTGTATTCTATGGGGTCTGGCTTTCCCCCAACACCTCGACGCATCCTAGGCCAACTCATATTTTTTTTTTGATTATTCTCTTAATTGTTTCCGTACTTGTATTAATAGACCATTCTTTTTTGATTTTTTGTACTACTTGCTTTAATTGTTTTGGTTGCAATTTTACCCAATCTTTAATTTGAGCAGATTCTGCCGAATTAAAGGTTTTTTTTCTGCCTCTACCTGGTTTATTGTATAATCCGAGCATTCCCTTATTTTCCCATCGATTCAACCAATTATACATAGTCTTATAACTAATTTTAAATATTTTCAGCAGTTTTTCATTTTTGAAGTCTTGTGAAACCAAAATTAAAAACTGTGCTCTTTGGCGCACTTGATGATGTCTGCTTTCGCGATAAATTCGATTTAGCAATTTCAACGAAAGTGGATTGATGTCTCGAAGTAAAAACATATAAAATCTCCTTGAATACGATTCGATATTTTTAGTATATCATATTAGTTGGTTTGTGTAATTAATTTTGTTGAGCTACTTATTTGGGTAAGAAAAAGATATATAAACCCTGACTTTCCCACTTTGACCATAACTGTTTAACCTCGTGACATCGGTGTATTGGACCGTTGTCTTGTACAATAATTCTAATCCGTTTCATTTGGGCCGCTTCTTCTGCTTCTTTCTCCATCATCTGAATATAAGCTTTTCGATCAAAACCTCCAATTACCAAACCATATACAAAGCTACTTAAAGGTTTAAAAAGCCCCACAATACTTAATCTACGACCTCGATTTTTAGTTTGCTGTATCCGTTTTTGTTAACATTTTTTGTAATATGTATAACTTGGTTTACTCCACGCACAAAATCCTGATTCATCTAAATATTTTAAGTCGATTTCTCCGGCTGCCGCTGCTAATTCCAGCATATCTAGGTCTGATTGCTTTATTTCTCGTTGTTTGGGGTCTTGTTTTCCTTTATGACTTGGACTAGCTCTTTTCCAAATGATTCCTTTTTTTTTAGTACCCGTCTTAGTCGGTCTGGACTTAATTTAATAGAGCGCTCTTTTTCTAATTTATCAGCTAATTGAAAACTGTTATATGTACGTGGTTCTTTTTTTAAGCATTCTGACAAAAACTCTATATCTTCTTCTTTCCATTTGGCTTTTACCCCTCGACCTGGTTTTTCCCAAAGGCTTTCTATACCAAATTCTTCCCATTTATGTAAGGAATGAAAATTTAATAACATCAGCGATGTATAATAAGTAAATGAGTGAATATAAATAGGTTCATGTTTCGGTAGG
>NZ_JAUBRI010000111.1:0-14249 GCF_036701795.1 Microcoleus sp. N9_A1 | reverse complement strand
GCCAGTCATCCCCCGATTTCTCGGTTTCGACTGAACGAATCGCACTTGTAAGATCCGTTAACATCCGCATTGATTAACCGACCAGTCGATGTTTTGTACAATCCTCGTGAGATCCGTTTTCCAGTAAACACAGGCTCTTTTTCGGTTTTTCCATAAACAGGAATTGGGTCTAAACCTAAAAAACTGGAACGGGATGTGTAGGATTCCTCCTGTACAATTACCGTGATTCCTACCAGCCGAGCTTTGTATTCTAGCATCTCAATTAATCGAGAATGAGGAATGCTGACAAAATTTTGGTTAGTTTGTTTGCCTAAATTGATCTCAGTTTTCCACTGTGCATTTTTGCCGATGACCAGCGTTCCAATTTGGTTTACTACCAAATGGTCAACAATCACACGACTAGCATGATGCAAGTAATTATCAACTTTCTGATTGCGACAGCGAGTTAATCCCTGAATTCTGGGTGAGGTTTGACGATTTCCTTTTAACTGGGATTGTAATCGGGATTTGCGTTTATTGTAGAACTGGTTAATCGATTTTAATGGTCGCCCGTTAATCAACAAAGGGATAAATCCCGGTTGATTTGAAGTTAGCGCTGCTAAATTGCCCAGTCCTAAATCAATACTAGCTATAGAGTTGGCATTGCTGGCGGTGGACTCCGGTTCATCATAAATTACCTCAATTACATACGAATCGCATTTGGGAACCAATCTAACTTGACAAATCTGGTTGGGATTTACCTTGGTTTTAATTGAAAGTTCAGTGCCAGAAAGTTTGATAATTCCTTTCTTTAACTGTTTGCTACTAATTGCTTGAATCGTGTACACAAGGATGTTTCGTCCTTTAACTTTATCTTTGTACTTCGGTAGTTTGGGGCGACCAGTGAATTTAGAAAAATCAGTTTTGTAAGCTTTGACGGCTTCAAAAAACGATTGCCAATTCTTGTCTAAAACCATTAAGATTTGCTGACTAACTTTAGCTTGCATTGCCTTGTACGCTTCATGAGACTTCATCAAGCGGTTCATTTCACTGTAACTAACATAACCCCATCCATAAATAAAGCTCTGACGAATGACGTAATTGGCGGCATTGTAGAGGTTTTTGGACAAGAAAGCTAGTTCGTCAATTTGGGCGAAACGATGTTCCGTGGATTTGATGATATGTCGTTCTGTTAGTTGCATTCAGAACCTCCATCTTTCAGTTCGGCGATTATTTTTTCGGTTTTTCGACTCGCACGGCGCTGTCCGTAAAGTCGAGCAGCAAAACTTGTAACTATTGCCACTAAATCTTGCATTAGCTCATCTTTTCCATTCTCCGCTAGATTGACTATTTCTAATTTAATTCCCAACCGAAAAAGCAATACGCTTAGGTAATTTGTACCAAAGCGAGCTAATCTATCTTTATGTTCAACCAGTAAAATGTCGTAGTCATTTTGCTGTAACAGTGCTTCTAACTGCTTTCTGCTATCGTTTAATCCACTGCCAATTTCTTTGACATTTCTCACAATTTGATAACCGTTAGCGACTGCATATTCCGTGAGTCGTTTTGATTGACGATTGAGATTGTCTTTGTTTTCGGAAGACGAGACTCGGCTATAAATAGCAACTCTGTTTTTCTTGATTTGGGCCGATGATACTGGTGGCAAATAATCAACTATGATCGAACCGCTTTCTGTTTGTCGTGCCGGATGTGGCAGCTTGTTTGCTTTCCACCACCGCCATGCAGTTGTGTAACTTATGCCTATCGCTTTGGCGTAGTCAGGTAGTTTCATTTGCGACCTCCTGACTACATATTACCATGATTGCTTATAAATGCTTATTAACTTAATCAAGTTTTACAATACCATTTTAGATTTTAGATTTTTGAAGTACGACATATTCTTGAAACCTAACGTCGATACGCTAAGGCAAACCGATCGATTCCTGCTAAATCAGAAAATATCTGAACTTCACCGTAACTCCCGTGACTTTGCAGCATATCAGCTACCGCCGTTTCTTGTCCCGCCATCATCTCCACCAACCAAACTCCCCCGGATTCTAAATAATCGGGAGCCGTTTCTACCAAATGCCGGATGCAATCTAACCCGTCAAAACCACCGTCTAAGGCCAGATGAGGTTCGTGCTTCAAAACTTCCGGTTGTAGAGTCAGAACTGTGCTGCTGGGGATGTAAGGCGGGTTAGACACCATGCCGCTAACGCGACCTTTGAGAAATTCTAGCGGTTCCCACCACGAACCTTGATAAAAATTAATTCGCGATTCAAAGCCCAAATTCTCAGCATTTTGTTGAGCCACTGCCAAAGCTTCCCAACTGCAATCTACCGCATAAACTGTAGCATTTGTCAACTCAGAAGCCAAGCCGATCGCGATCGCCCCGCTGCCCGTTCCCAAATCCACCCAATGCGATTTGGGATTGACACCAGAGCTTTTAACAGCTTCCACAGCCAAATCGATCAGCAATTCCGTTTCAGGACGGGGAATTAGCACCGCCGGCGTTACTTTGAGCGAAAAATGTCGCCAATATGCAACTCCAGTTAAATACTGCACCGGCACTCGTTCCTGCAAGCGCCACTGCCACAATTGAGCAAGTTCCGATAAAGACAACTTTAATTCAATTTTTGGCAAATCTTTAAACGACTCCAAACGCAGAGCCAACCTATCCAAACCAGCCAGCTCTTTCAGCAGCCAGTCGATTTCTGCTAGGGGAATGTCAGAGGCGATCGCCTCCGCCTTAGCTTGATTCACCCACTGCCAAAGCTCTAAACCAGAAATAAACATAGGACTTTTTAGTAACAGGTAATTTCTAATTACTAATTGGCAATTGGTAATTCTAATTGATAATTAGAATTGATAAATAGTAGGTTGAGTCAAGAAACCCAACCTACTAACTAATGACTGATGACTAATGACTGCTGACTAACTATTAGCGAGCCGGTTGAGGTTGACTCGGAGCTGGAGCCGATCGAGCTGGAGCCGGAGCCACCTGTGGATTTTGGCCAGCACCCGCAGGTTGGAGCGATCGCACAAATTCCAGCGACTCCCGCGACGGAATCAAAATCATTTGGGTCAAAAACGGGTCGTTCTCAGTACGCAAAGCTTCCAAAACGCTCTCCAAGTTCACCACCTCAATCTTAATTGTGGCGGTCACGTTCGGCTGCTGCTGCTTAAAACGATCGACCATGCCCTGTAAATCCTCCTTGTTAAAAAACAAAGGAATCACCTCTTGCTGGCCCCGCTGAATCGTCAAATAACCATTTTCCGCACCGCCTCTGGCCAAAAACAGAGGTACACCGTTGAACTCGTTAACTTGTTGACCAGTCTGCTGAAGTACAGTTTTAGCCGACTGCACCTGCTGCGGAGCCGGAACGAAAGCAAATTGCACTTCCTCCGGCTTGCCTTTATTTGCTTGAGTGAGCTGATAAATTTCGCCCAGGGATACTGGCATCACGCGCACCGAGGCCGCCAACTGAGGATTTCTGGTTTTCAGTTGATCTACAAAAGCTTGAGCATCTTTCTGGCTGATGAAAATTCCCGCCACGGAAGCATTACCAGTTTGACCCTGACCCTGCTTGGGAACAGAAGCGATCAGGGGCGCACCCTGAGCGTCTGTAACCGTAAATACCGGCACCGATCGCAATTTTTCCAAAATTTGTGGCTCCGGCAGTGCCAGTGCAGACATCTTGCCAATTGGGGAGGGGCCCAGCAGAGTGCTGCCGACAATTCCCAATATTGCGCCCAAACGAACTAATGATTTCATGTTTTTTCCATCAGGAGCGATCCTGAAACACATTAACGCAAAGACTCGCGCTTTCACACTATCGGCAAAAACTGCCTCCATTTGTTTTCATTTGACGAAATGTAAACATCAGAGACAGTTCTGCTTCAATCTATTATTTAACATTGTGCGATCGGGATGACAGGATTTGAACCTGCGACATCCTGCTCCCAAAGCAGGCGCGCTACCAAGCTGCGCTACATCCCGGTGTTATAGTTAGCTAACCTCTAACCATTAACACACAAAATTGCTTGCTTGTCAAGCTTTTTTAAATATTTAGCTCTCGATGCAGCTAAGGCGAAGTTTTTTTCAGGTTGTGGGGTTTGACCCCACCCAAAAACCGATACCAGCCCCTGACTCCTATCGTGATCTGCTCACAATTTTAGACCCTTCGACAAGCTCAGGGCAACGCCCTAGTTCAAGCTCCCAGATTCATCTGTGGAATAAATCTCAAATCTCAAATAGTTCCTTCGACTCAGGGCAACTCGACTGACGGGGACTTGACCCCTCGACTGAGCGCCGATCGTCTGAATCACTCGCCGAATGTCTCACCGAAGTGTCAAATCTCAAATCGACTGACAATACTTGCACAGCTTCATAACGGCGCTGATGCCGAGATACATCAAAGCCTAACTGACCACAGCGCACAGGTGCATTCAGTGTTGTCAGCGTCAATATTGTATTGTATATCCTCAACAAATCAACGCCGACCTGCACCTCGCTCGCTAATCTGGATACCAAAACATACCTTTAATCCCCTCTGGATCGGACATAAAGCCCAAATTGCGGTAAAAATCCACCACTTGAGGGTCAGCAAATAAGGTAATGTTGCTGATATCTTCACTGCGGAGTTTTTTAATGATGTATTTCATCAGCGCCTTGCCCATGCCTTTGCCCTGGTAGTCAGGATGCACTACCACATCCCAAAGCGTGGCATTAAAAGCATGGTCTGAAGTCGCCCTGGCGAAACCCACCAGCCGTCGCTGGCTGCCCCGCATCTCCCACATAGAGACGACTAAGAAGCTGTGCTGAATAGCTTTTTTGACTTTACGCAGGGGACGGCGGGACCAACCCACTGCATTACAGAGTTCTTCGAGTTCGTAGAGGTCAATGTCCCGATCGCAACTGAAAAAGATGCGAGCGTTGCCGCTGGCGGGTTTGCGAAACGTTGGGGAAAGCGGATCGCCTAACCCAACAGCCACATCTTCCTCAAAATCCGCTGTTTGGGGTACAGAGGCAGACTCAGAACTACTAAATAAGTTTTTCCAAAAACCCATGCAGGCGCGGTTAAGGTAGTAAAAGTTGGACGACGAGAAAGAGAACCAGACAGATAAACCCACTCCGATGGCGTAGGATCAATTGCCGGTAGCCTCTTGAGGAACAGTTTACGGTACACTCATCTTACGCCGAAAACAGCGATTTGTCGTCCAACATTGAGTCTGCGCTTTTTTGATTCTGTCAAGTTTGGTAGAACTGTTCTGCTAGCCAGTGCCCGGACAACCCGCTTTTAAGGTAAAATTTGTTGCCGAACCAGGACAGAGGCATTTTGGGAAATCCTTCTTTTGAGTGCCGCCGATCGCGCCGGAACTTATACCCTTGGTGGGAAATACCACTGGAATGGCGCAACGGTGACATTCTCGTGATAAGTTCTCAGACAGATTTGACTTTTGCTTTTAGTGAGGAGACGGGCACAATTTAAGTCGAATCGTCGAATCAAAAATCCCATTGCCATAAGGCATGGAAGAGTCAATACCTATTATATTTCCCGCACCTTCTCCTCAATTATGGCTTCGGGTTTAAAACCATCTACACTAGAACTTCTCAAGCGCTTTAACCGAGCGTTTCCGCAGTTTTATGAGCAATTTGTCAGCAGCGAAATCCAACTGCAAAACCTCAAATTAGCTTACCAACTTTACAAAACTCGGCAAGCAGTCATCGAAATCCGAGCCGAAGGTAACAAAAGTGCCCTGCATTTTGCTTACCGGAACCAGTCTTTTCTACTGAGCGATATTTTTGGAGTGCTCGCGGCCTACGGACTGACAATTCACAGTCTGAGTCTGTACGGTCAAATTTACCCGCCCATGCTGGTATTTATCAAATTGGTAGTATCTCGCGGTGGCAAGGTACTGGCAGATAAAACAGCAGAAAATGTCTGTAGAGCCGTTCGAGAGGCATTGGCGGGACATTTTGAGGTTGAAGAGATGTTGGCGGTGGAATTTAATTTAGACGCGGGTTTGGAAGATGTGGCAACTGAATTCTACGTCGATCCGGTTTTCCACTTGCCAGCTTTGCTGATTGAAGCAGATAATCAACCTGGACTTTTTTACAAAGTTATGTATGCCATATGGCAAGAGGATTTGTTGGTAGTAAATGCTAATTTGTTGGTTTGGCGGGGGCGAACTCGGCTGATTCTCTACTTGTTGGGACCCAATGAAAGTTTAATTCCTGAGTATCTGGGGCAGAAAATCGCTGAGGGGGTGCGACAAAGATTGCTAGGCGAGCGATTTTAGGGATACCACTGACTAGGCGTGAACACCTGGTTTTTGGTCAAAACCTTAGTGTGGAGAAAGTTAAACCAAGCCGATCGCCCGATCGAACTACTGATACCTCTGTGTTGATTTCGGGATAGGATAAAATTATGGCAACCATCGACATCCTAGGGGTTCGGCACGCTTACGATTTGACGGCTCCGACTGCAACTTCCCCGGTTCTGGTATTTGTCCACGGCTGGCTGTTAAGCCGCCGCTACTGGCAACCGTTGACCGATCGCTTGGCATCAAACTATCAGTGCCTGACATACGATTTGCGGGGCTTTGGCGATTCTCAAGCCGACGACGGCAGCGGTCATCGCGGGCGTTCCCAAACGCTTAACTCCTGCTACACTCCCGCAGCTTACGCTCGCGATTTGGAACTTTTACTCGAAAAACTCGATATATCTTCTGCTTGGCTGGTGGGACACTCTCTGGGAGGTACGATCGCCCTTTGGGGAGCCAGCCAATTGTCCGATCGCATTAAAGGTGTCGTCTGCATCAATGCAGGCGGCGGCATCTATCTTAAGGAAGAATTCGAGCGGTTTCGAGCCGTCGGCAAGCAGCTAGTGAAAATGCGTCCCGGCTGGCTGCCTCGCTTGCCGTTAGCAGATTACCTGTTTGCCCGCGATTCTGTAGCCCGCTCGATCGGCCGCTCTTGGGGACGGCAGCGCTTAATAGATTTTGTGGGAGCTGATCCAGAGGCAGCTTTGGGGGCTTTGTTGGACTCCACCACAGAAGCGGAGATTCACCTCTTGCCGCAAATAGTATCCCGACTCAAGCAGCCTGTTTATTTTATTGCCGGCACTAAAGACAAAATTATGGAACCCAAATACGTGCTGCATTTGGCTAGCTTTCACTGGATGTTCCAAGGTGGCGGCGAGAATGTCTTTCAGCTTCCCGATTGTGGCCATTTGGCAATGGTGGAACAGCCGGATGCAGTGGCTAGTTACCTGCAAAATATTCTGCAAGAACACACTTAAAGGGCATTGGGTAAAGCGAAACCGAGGAATGGGGCATTAGGCAGATCTCCGGTTCTCTGAAGCGAAGCTTCCCAAATAGAAAGTTACAAGTTAAAAGTTAAAACATTTTTCCCTGTTCATTCCCTTAACATCGATCCGTAAAATCGCTTACACAATCGGTTAAATCCCGTACACAATCAGTTGCCGAGCTTCCTTCGCCTAAATCTGTTATGTTAAATAGATAACTCTGCCCGATCGCCCTTAAGGACAGAGCTTCTGACTCGATAGTGGCAAATTGTCTCAATACTAATTCTGCTTAAATATCTGTGCGCGTTAACCTCACCGATCGGCAACAACACATCCTTTGGGCAACGGTTCGCCACTACATAGCTACAGCGGAACCCGTTGGCTCAAAAGCTTTGGTTGACGAATTCAACCTCAGCGTCAGCCCAGCTACAATTCGCAATGCTATGGGGACTCTCGAAAAAGCTGGGCTGCTATATCAGCCCCACACTTCGGCCGGACGAATCCCCTCTGACTCCGGCTACAGAATTTATGTAGACCAGTTGATTCAGCCCTCTGATACCCTCGCCCGCAAGGTGGAACAGGTACTAGACCAGCTCAACTGGTCGGATGGTCGCATGGACGCGGCACTCCGTGGCGCTGCTCAAATCCTGGCAACTATCAGCGGTTACATAGCAATGATCACCATACCGCAAACCCATACGGCTTGCTTGCGCCACTTGCAACTGGTGCAGCTAGAGGCGGGAAAGGTGATGTTGATCGTGGTGACTGATGTTTACGAAACTCATTCGGTGCTGGTGCAGTTACCCAAGCACGCAGATGGTAGCTGGCCAGATGAGGAAATTGTCGATCGCCAATTGCAGATTTTGTCGAATTTTTTGAACAGCAAGCTGCGGGGGCGATCGCTTTCGGAACTCTCGACTGTAGACTGGAGCGAGTTAGACCGGGACTTTGAACTGTACGCTGAATGGATGGAAACCATGCTGGCTGCTTTAAGCCGCCGCCAAAGCAATCCCACCTACACGCGAATTCTGATCGGCGGTTTGGCAGAAGCGCTGCGCTTGCCTGAGTTTTCGCAGTTGCAGCAAGTTCAAACCCTGGTGCAATTGCTCGAACAAGAGCAGGAACTGCTTTGGCCTTTGATTTTTGAATCGCCTGAGTTGGAGAGGCCAGGGAAGCGGGTAACGGTGCGTATTGGCTCGGAAAATTCCTTGGAACCAATTCGCGGCTGTACTCTGATTTCTTCGATTTACCGCCGGGGATCGGTGCCGGTGGGTAGTGTTGGGGTTTTGGGGCCGACGCGGATGGTTTATGAAAATGCGATCGCGGTTGTGGAAGCTGCAGCCGATTATTTGTCAGAAGCTATTGGCGGAAATCGAGTTAGTTTTCCTGATGGCGATCGAGGGCGATCGGATCATCCCTTGTTAGATACACCCTAATTTGATAGCCCCAAGCTTAACTAACTTGGGGTTTTATTGTCTGTGGACGTACTCGCAACCTTTAAAAACCGGGTTTTATGACAAAAAACCTAGGCTTTTATACTCTTTTTGGGGCAAGAAACTAAAGCTTCGCGGTTGACAAGAGAGTTTCGTAAACAACCAGGTTTCTGCGTCCCTGAGTGGCTCGGAAAGTGGCAGGAGTTGCGGGCGATCGACTTTCCAGCGATCGGGAGAAAGAGATTGCGATGGTGAGCGATCGCGCATTCACAGAAAGTGGTCGCGGAGCGTTAGTCGAACGGCGGGTTTAGCCACCCAACTGACGATTTTTTTTGGCAACCGGGTGGGCTGCTAAACCCGCTATAGGGATAGCGGCTACGACCAATGAATAGATGAGGCGCTTACCCTGGGAGCGTCGATTCCCAAGGCAGCAGAATGTCAAAATATTAAGACATTTTAGAGAGTTCGTCAAAAACAACTAAAAAAGATTAGTGTGGATAGGAAAGCAATATTTCTTTTGGAAATAGCCCGGGTTAGACAATTGCAAATAACTTGCAGTGAATTTGGCTTGATTGCCACTCCATAAAAAATTTAACCGCTGAGTTAAGATCGAAACGAAATTTAGGGAATTTTCTTTTAGCATTCAATGAAATCGACTGATACAACTAAGAATACCTTTGCGATAACAACGCCTCTGTATTATGTAAACGATTTACCTCACGTTGGCAGCGCTTATACGACTATGGCTGCGGATGCCCTAGCCCGATTTGAGCGGCTGCGGGGCAAATCTGTTTTGCTGGTTACGGGGACGGACGAACACGGGCAGAAAATTCAGCGGACAGCCGAGAGTTTGGGACGATCGCCCCAAGCTCACTGCGACTTAGTAGTTCCGGCGTTTGAAACGCTGTGGGAGCAACTCGACATCCAGTACGATCGCTTCATCCGCACAACTTCGCGGCGCCACGAGTACATTGTCAAAGAATTTTTCCAGCGCGTCTGGAACTCCGGCGACATTTACTTGAACCAGCAACAAGGCTGGTACTGCGTCTCCTGTGAAGAATTTAAGGATGAACGGGAATTGTTGCCGGGAAATCGGTGTTCTGTCCACACCAGCAAGGAAGTTGAGTGGCGCGACGAGGAAAATTACTTTTTCCGTCTGTCGCGGTATCAAGACCAACTGCTGGCCTTGTACGCAGAACGTCCCGACTTCATCGCGCCGGAAAGCCGACGGAACGAAGTGCTCAGTTTCGTCAACTCTGGACTGCAAGACTTTTCGATTTCTAGAGTGAATCTCGAATGGGGTCTGCCAATACCAGTTGACCCCAGTCACAGCATCTACGTCTGGTTTGACGCTTTGCTGGGATACGTCACCGCCTTGCTAGATCCGGACAGCGACCCGATGTTGGAGAATGCTTTATCTAAATGGTGGCCGATTGACTTGCACTTGATCGGCAAAGATATTCTTCGCTTCCACGCAGTTTACTGGCCGGCAATGCTGATGTCAGCGAATCTACTGGTGCCGGGTCGCGTTTTCGCACACGGGTTTTTGACCAAAGACGGCAAAAAAATGGGGAAAACGGAGGGTAATACTTTAAACCCTGTCGAATTGATCAACAAATACGGCGCTGATGCAGTGCGTTACTATTTTCTCAAAGAAATTGAATTCGGAGAGGATGGCGATTTTAACGAAACTCGGTTTATCAATATATTGAATGCTGAGCTAGCAAATGATTTGGGAAATTTGCTTAATCGTACCCTAAACATGGCTCGCAAATATTGCGGTGGCTGCGTACCAAATGTGTTGGGAGAAAACATTGACGGCGACAACCTTCTCAAGGCTATGAGCCGGGATTTGGGCGATCGCGTCGCGGGTTTTTACGAAGAATTGGCTTTTAGCAAGGCTTGCGAAGCTGTACTTGCATTAGTGAGAGCCGGGAACAAGTTTATTGACGTACAAGCACCTTGGAGTTTGTACAAGCAAGGACAGCTCGAAAGTGTCCAACAAGTGCTATATTCGGTTCTGGAATCTGTTAGACTGGCATCTTACCTTTTATCGCCGATTATTCCTAAGATCAGCAACGCTATCTATCAGCAGCTAGGTTTTTCAATTGACTTTAACGATCGGGTTGCCGTTAACAGTTCAGCGACTTTTGCAGTTCATGCTGCCTGGGGCGCTTTGCCGGCCAACCAAACTCTGGGAGAACCCCAACCAGTTTTTAAGAGGCTCGAACTGTTGGAAACATTACCGTCATAGTTCGCAGCCAGCGATCGGGGTGCTATGACAGATTATGAATTAGCACTTTTTTCCTTAACCAATCTTTCATAAAAATTGAGGCATAACAATCATGTTGAATAGAATAGAAAGCAACGACCTTTTTACACCGGAACAGGTTCTCGAAAATCGGGGTCGAGTAGCAATTTTTATTGACGGCTCTAACCTTTTTTACGCGGCTTTACAGTTAGGCATAGAAATTGATTACACTAAGCTATTGTGCCGTTTAACAGCCGGTTCACGGCTGTTACGCTCTTTTTTCTACACTGGTGTCGATCGCACTAACGAGAAACAGCAGGGGTTTTTGCTGTGGATGCGTCGCAACGGCTACCGAGTGATTTCTAAGGATTTGGTGCAGTTACCAGATGGTTCTAAGAAAGCCAATTTGGATGTAGAAATTGCTGTGGACATGATGGCTTTAGTCGGGTCTTACGACACAGCGGTTTTGGTCAGCGGTGACGGCGATTTGGCCTATGCTGTGGATGCTGTGAGCTACCGCGGTGTGCGGGTGGAAGTCGTGAGTTTGCGATCGATGACCAGTGACAGTTTAATCAATGTAGCCGATCGCTACATCGATTTAGAAATGATTAAGGATGACATCCAAAAAACATCGCGCCCTAACTATGCTTACCGCCCGCTGTCGGGTCTAAGCTTGATGGAAGAACACGACGACAGATAGGGATTTGGTAAGAAGTCATAGGGAATTGGGAATAGGGAATGGGGGATAGGCATAGGTAATAGGTAAGGGGTGGAATCATTAAAAATAAGAAGTTAAAAATTTAGATAAAGTATAAAACATTTTTAATTTTTGATTTAGTGTTTTTAATTAGCCAACTACCAATTACCAATTACCAATTACCAATTCTCAATTACAAATTCCCAATTATCGATTACCAATGATTAATCTCCAATCCCAAAATTCCCATCTCAAATCCCCAAAATCCGTGCTGCTATTTTTAGCAGCATTGATTTTGGGGATTAGTGCTTGTGCTGCTCCCCAAGAAACTCAAAATAACAAATTAGCAGAGGATCTCAAAACTGCTCAGCAGTCAAACAGCTCTTTAACCTTAAACAAAGTAACCCTAGAACAAGCCAACGAAAAAGGCGAAATCTTCTGGAAAGTTAACTCACAAAGTGCCGTTTACAGCAAAGACCAAAAAACAGTTAACGTTCAGAAACCAGTGGGAAAATTGTTTCAGGACGGCAAAGAAATTTATGACATTCAGGGAGAAACTGGGCAGGTATTTCAGGAAGGAAATCAGGTTTTTCTCAAAGGTAACATAGTCGCTACTGACCTTAAAAATGGCGTGGTATTGCGGGGAAACGAGTTGGAGTGGCGACCAAAGGAGGATGTTTTAGTTGTCCGCAATAATTTGACTGGAGAGAACAAACAGGTGACGGCTTCAGCGAAGGAAGCGCGGGTTTTCAGTAGGGCTAAGAGGATGGAGTTATTCGGCTCTGTGGTGGCGAATGTTAAAGATCCGGCTTTGCAATTGCGAACAGAGCACTTAGTGTGGTTTGTCGAGCAACAAAAGATAAACAGCGACCAACCGACTCAAATTGACAGATATAAAGATAAAAAAGTAACAGACAGCGGTTTTGCTGACCAGGTAGATGTAGACTTAAAAACCAAGATTGCGACATTAACGAAAAACGCTCAATTAATGCCATCAGACCCACCGCTGCAAATAGAAAGCAGTTTGATGAGTTGGAATTTTCCGGCGCAATCGGTGGTATCGCCTGGGCCTGTGAAGGTTTTTCACCGCGTGGAAAAGGTGACGATGACTGGGGATACGGGGCGGGGAGATTTACAGAAAAAAGTTTTTTATTTGACGGGAAATGTGGTAGGAATTGGTGAAAAACGTCAAGCTCAATTAAATACCGATCGCGTAACGTGGTATTTAACTAACCAAACTTTTGATGCAGAAGGAAATGTGGTTTACAAGCAACTAAATCCGGTGTTTAATTTGACTGGGCCGAGGGCAGCGGGAGAGTTGAAAAATCAAACTGTGATTGTCAAAGGCGACGGCGGCGGTGGCCAAGTGGTTACGGAATTTGTACCGGACGAGTACAAGGGAAATTTGGGACAGTAGATGGGATTGCAACCGCAGATGCGGGCAGATGAGCGCTGATGAACGCAGATATAATGAAGATTAGATTGAGTAAGGAGGGGTTGGGATGACTACAACTTTAGAAAAGTTAGAACGGCTCGATGAACCTATCTTAATTGACGAGCTGAGTTGGAGAGAGTTTAAAGTGGTTGAACAGTTGCTCTCACGCCCAGGGGTGAGATTATCGTTTTTAGATGGGGTACTGGAGATTAGACGTATGCCGGGAGAAAAACATGAAACGATTAAAGAACGAATTGGTTCTCTACTAGATCTTTATCTGCTTCAAATGGGAATTGATTATCAGCCTACTGGTTCGATGACGCTGGAAAGTCCATCGGGGTTGGTGAAGCGAGAAGCTGATAAATCCTATAAATTGGGAGCTAACCGAGAATTTCCCGATTTGGCGGTGGAAGTGGTGGTGACTAGCGGAGGTATTAACAAGTTAGAAGTTTACAAACGCCTCGAAATTCCTGAAGTTTGGTTTTGGGAAAATGGTAGGCTGCGTTTGTATTCGTTCGGGGATGATGGATATGCAGAGGTCGATCGCTCTCAAGTTCTGCCAGACTTAGATATTGCATTATTGGCGCGGTGTATCAATATTGAAAATCACCTTCAGGCAATGCGGGAATTCAGGCAAGCTATTCAATAGAATTTGATTGTGCAATTAAGTTTGTAATAATGACTTCTGCCTTTTCTTAAAGCTTTTAGTTACTAAGGACTAAACTTCCTTACTACAACACATCCCAAGGGGCAGCATACAGTGCAAGTGCAAGAGCGGATCGAAGTCGATCGTCCGAGACAGTAGTAAGGAATGAGAATTAAATAACTTAGGAATGAAAATTTAATAACTTTAGCGTTTGTTAAATAGTCGGCACTGCACGATAATTCCATTTAGGTAGATATTCATCAAAAATAATTTTCATTGTTTCTTTAAATCCATTAGCTACTTTTCGACCAGTTTCATAAATTTTCTCAATCACATTTACTACGACAGAAAGCCCGGTTTTAGTATGCGTTTTTGCCATGAGTTTTTTCACTAACTCAAGAGAAGTAAAAATCACTCCTTGACCATTTGTGACAAGTTAAGAAAAAGTGCAAATTGTCAAGGGGGTAGACTTGCAAGAGGTAAAATAGGATGAAACCT
>NZ_JAUBRI010000110.1:0-14410 GCF_036701795.1 Microcoleus sp. N9_A1 | reverse complement strand
TTAATTGGTATCTCGGTAAAAAAATGAGTAAGATTACTCATTGACAACAGTGCTTTTAGCTTAACTTGTGAGTAATGGGATAAACCCAATTGGCGAGCAGCCAACTGAAAATTACGCCAATTTCGCTAGATACAATATCTGATGGGCCCACAATGATAATCTTCCCGCTTTCTAGTTCAACTTGGTAATCTTGACCAGCTTCTTGGAAGGTTTTTTGGACTTTTTCTAAGTCTTTGAGTGTCATCATATTGATTATTACCTGGCAGAAAATGAGTTGCCGCAGCTACAGTTTTGGGCGGCATTGGGATTGTGATATCGGAAACCTCCGCCCATCAAGTCTTCTGAATAATCTAAGGTGAGCTCATTCAGATATTTTAAGTGCTGGGGATCGATCGCAACTTGAACTCCCTCGGACTCACATAGAGCGTCTTGTGGGGCTGGCGCATCGTCAAATGCCATTGTATAGGACAAACCGGAACAGCCGCTCGATTCCACGCCGATGCGAAATAAAGCATTGGGGTTCGGATACTTCGACTTGAGTCGCTTTACTTCTGTCGCTGCTGTTTTGCTCAGATGAATCATTATTTGTAATTGGGGAATTGGGAATTGGAAATTGGGAATTGGGAATTGGGAATTGGGAATTGGGAATTGGGAATTGGGAATTAGGAATTGGGAATTGGGAATTGGGAATTAGGAATTGGGAATTGGGAATTGGGAATTGGGAATTGGGAATTAGGAATTGGGTTACTTATTGATGCGAATATTCAATTTCCTATGCCCTATGCCCTATTCCCAATAGTTACTTAGCCTTTTCTGTGCGGGCATAATCGTCTTGAAACCGGATAATATCATCTTCTCCGAGATATTCACCATTCTGCACTTCAATTAAAACCAGGGGGATAACTCCCGGATTTTCCAGAC
Organism: Microcoleus sp. N9_A1; assembly: GCF_036701795.1. Classification (NCBI taxonomy): domain Bacteria; kingdom Bacillati; phylum Cyanobacteriota; class Cyanophyceae; order Oscillatoriales; family Microcoleaceae; genus Microcoleus; species Microcoleus sp. N9_A1. Next base: position 13,489 of record NZ_JAUBRI010000110.1, on the reverse strand, counting down.
GGTGAGAAGTGCACTGCGGAACGTAGGTAGACTGATTTGTAAACAAAACTTGTTCAGTTTCGCCACAAGTAACTTTTGCAGTACCAGAAACTACGATCCAATGTTCGCTGCGGTGGTGGTGCATTTGCAGACTGAGGCGGTGTCCGGGATTAACTTCGATGCGCTTAATTTTATATCCTGGGCCTTCTTCTAGAGTCGTAAATGAGCCCCAAGGCCGCGATTCTGTGGCGGTTATTTCGTTGAGTGATCCAGGTGCGTGCAGACTAGATAGTTGAGAAATTTCTTGAACTTGAACCATGTTTTGACTCCTTGAGGATTGCTTGCTGAATCCTGTGGTAAACGACTTTGGGTTTGATATTAGCTAATTTATCCTGAAAACCGAACTCCGATCGCGCGAACCGGTTAGCGGACTGTAGATTTTTGCAGTTTTGCCTGTGAAAGCTCGATCGACGCACCTTAACCACCATAGCAAAATCATCACAGTAGTTGTCACCTGTTATGCGATCGATCGCCCTAATCTACATCAAATCTTCATCTACGGCGACTGGTTCTTTATTTAAGGGGACATCTGGTAGGATTTACGGTTGTTTTGGAATGATTTAACCACAGAGGGCGCAGAGGGCGCAGAGTCGGAGAGGAGAGAGATGAATAATTGCGATACCAGCGGATTTGAGATGAACCCTAATCCAGCTTTTGAGACTGCTGCTGCAAAACTGCTAGCATTGTACGCAGCACGAACCTCATTAGAGACAGTCACAATGGGATATCCACCCCGCAACAACAGGAGATTCATCAATAATCGCCCGGTACGCCCGTTACCATCCCGAAATGGATGAATCGACACAAAGCGAAGATGTGCTTCGGCTGCAAACTCTAGCGGATGTAACGATTTGATTTGATCACTGTTAAGCCATTGAATAAATTCCGGCATTAAATCCGAAAGCAAATAATGAGGCGGATAGAGGTATTCGGTACCAGCGGCTTTGACATCTAACTGCCGATAACGTCCAGCTTCATCCGGCGCGTTAGCGAAGCCCGCCCCTACGGGGACTACGCCAACGAAGAGGATCGCCCTTATAATCAAATTGTGTATCTGTTTAATTTCCGATTCACCGATCGCAGTGTCCGATCGCGTTTTATCATCTAATTAGCAACAAGCTGCTCTTTACTTATTTATGAACAGGCAAGATGCCTATTGCTGACAATGGTGTAACATCTCAGCTTCAACTATTTTTGCACGGTCGAATGTATCCGAATTGCCCATCTCTCTTCTCTTCCTCTGCGCTCTCTGCGGCCTCTGCGGTTAAAAAAATCCAAATATCAATTTATCATCTAATTACCAACAAGCCGTTCTTTACTTATTTATGAACAGGCAAGATGCCTGTTCCCGACAATGGTACAACATCTCAGCTTCAACTATTTTTGCACACTCGATCGATCGCCTAAACTTTGATTTTTTCGTGCATCTGCCCAATTGAGTAGATCCACATATAATAAATGATACTAGAGCGATCGGCATCCCATCCTCTAATCTAGAGCCACAATATCTCCCTAACTTTCAGGAACAAATAAAAAATGAATAGCAACGGACTGCCAGTAAAACAAGGCCTATACGATCCGCAGTTCGAGCACGATGCTTGCGGAGTCGGATTTATTGTACACATGAAAGGTAACAAATCCCACGAAATCGTCGAACAGGGACTAACAATCCTGTTGAACCTCGACCACCGGGGGGCCTGCGGCTGCGAACCCAACACCGGAGACGGGGCGGGAATTTTGATGCAAGTGCCGCACAAATTCATGAAAAAAGTAACGGCGGCCCTCAACATCCAACTTCCAGAAGCCGGCGAGTACGGTGTCGGCGCGATTTACTCATCGCCAAATCAGACGGAACGGGAAAACGGCCAGCGCATCTTTGCCCAAATCGCGGCAGAAGAAGGCCAAGAAGTGCTCGGCTGGCGCGAAGTTCCCACAGACAACTCGTCCCTGGGCGACACCGCCAAATCTAGCGAACCCTTCATGCAGCAAGTGTTCCTCCGGCGCGCCGCAGGTATCGACGAGGCTGCCTTCGAGCGAAAACTGTACGTCATCCGCAAACGCGCTCACAATGCCATCCGCAGGACGGAAGTAGACCCATACTGGTATAATTCCACACTCTCCTGCCGGACGATCGTCTATAAAGGAATGTTAATGCCCGTGCAAGTCGGCGATTACTATCCCGACCTCCACGACCCCGACATGGAAAGCGCTTTAGCCCTAGTTCACTCGCGCTTCAGCACCAATACTTTTCCAAGTTGGGAACGATCGCACCCTTACCGCTACATCGCCCACAACGGCGAAATCAACACCATGCGCGGCAACATCAACTGGATGCACGCGCGGCAATCCTTGTTCGAGTCGGAGTTGTTCGGAGACGATTTAAAGAAAATCCCGAACTTAATCAACATCGAAGGTAGCGACTCGACAATCTTTGACAACGCTTTGGAATTACTATATTTGGCCGGGCGTTCTTTACCCCACGCCGTGATGATGATGATTCCCGAACCTTGGACGGCCCACGAGTCCATGAGTGACGAGAAAAAAGCTTTCTACGAATACCATTCCTGCTTGATGGAACCTTGGGACGGCCCGGCTTCGATCGCATTTACCGATGGTACATCGATCGGCGCAGTGCTCGATCGCAACGGTTTGCGCCCTTCCCGCTACTGCGTCACCAAAGACGACTTAGTAATTATGGCATCCGAAGCCGGAGTTTTGCCGATCGCCCCAGAAAGAATCCTATCAAAAGGCCGCCTGCAACCGGGGCGGCTGTTCCTAGTAAATACTGAGGAAGGCCGCATCGTTTCTGACGAAGAAATTAAGACCAAAATAGCCACAGAACACCCGTACCGCCAGTGGATTGACCAGCACATGGTCGAGATTGCCAAACTCCCAGATGCGCCAGCAGTCGCAGAATCCGACCCCGAAACATTGATCCAGCGCCAAATGGCCTTTGGCTACACCTTTGAAGAACTGCGGTTGCTGTTAGCGCCAATGGCAACAAACGGCGTGGAAGCTGTCGGTGCAATGGGTGCAGATACGCCGCTAGCTGTTTTGTCGAACCGACCAAAGCTGCTTTACGAATACTTCCAGCAACTGTTTGCTCAAGTTACCAATCCGCCGATCGATTCTATCCGCGAAGAAATTGTAACTTCTGCCGAAACTACGATCGGCGCTGAACGCAATTTGCTCAAACCAGAACCGGAAAGCTGCCATTTGATTGAACTGAAAACGCCAATTCTCAGCAATGAAGAATTGGCCAAACTCAAACAAGTAAAAATAGGTAATTTCCGATCTACTACACTGCCAATTTTCTTTGACCCCAAAAGCGGTGTGAAAGGTCTAGAACAAGCCTTAGAAGAGGTTTTTGCAGCAGCAGACAGCGCGATCGCCTCTGGGGTGAATATCATCATTTTGAGCGATCGGGGTATCAGTCCAGACAAAGCCCCAATTCCGGCGCTGCTGGCGGTTGCGGGCCTCCACCACCACTTGATCCGCCAAGGAACGCGCACGCGGGCGGGACTCGTTCTCGAATCCGGCGAACCGCGAGAAGTGCACCACTTTGCAACTTTAATCGGCTACGGTTGCGGTGCAATTAATCCGTATTTGGCCTTCGAGACGATCGCCGATTCGATCCAACAAGGTTTGCTGCTAAATGTCGATTACAAAACAGCTTGCAAAAACTACATCAAAGCCGCAACCAAAGGCGTGACGAAAGTTGCCTCGAAAATCGGGATTTCTACAATTCAAAGTTATCGCGGCGCGCAGATTTTTGAAGCAATTGGCTTGAACAAATCCGTAGTCAATAAATACTTTGCTTGGACAGCTTCCCGGATTGAAGGTGTAGACTTGGAAGTCATCGCCCAAGAAGCAATTTTGCGCCACACCCACGCCTTCCCAGAACGCCCCAGCAGCGGACATACTCTCGATGTTGGCGGCGAATATCAGTGGCGGAAAGAAGGCGAGGCGCATTTGTTTAGCCCGCAGACAATTCACGCGCTGCAAAAGTCGGTGCGCGAGGGCAGTTATACGCTTTTCAAACAGTATTCTGGGCTGGTTAACGAACAAAACCAGCAGCATTTTACCTTGCGCGGTTTGTTGCAATTCAAGCAGCGGGAATCAATCCCGATTGAGGAAGTCGAACCCGTGGAATCTATTCTCAAACGCTTCAAAACTGGGGCGATGAGTTACGGTTCGATTTCCCAAGAAGCCCACGAATCTTTGGCTGTAGCGATGAACCGCATTGGTGGTAAATCGAACACTGGTGAAGGTGGCGAAGATCCGGAAAGATATACTTGGACAAACGATCGCGGCGACTCGAAAAACAGCGCGATCAAACAAGTTGCTTCCGGGCGTTTCGGCGTTACCAGCTTGTATCTTTCCCAAGCCAAGGAACTGCAAATCAAGATGGCGCAAGGGGCAAAACCCGGAGAAGGCGGACAGTTGCCGGGTAAAAAAGTATACCCGTGGATTGCCAAGGTACGGAACTCGACTCCTGGTGTGGGTTTGATTTCGCCTCCTCCTCACCACGACATTTATTCGATCGAAGATTTGGCCGAATTGATTCACGACTTGAAAAATTCCAACCGGGAAGCGCGGATTAGCGTCAAACTCGTGTCGGAAGTGGGAGTCGGGACGATCGCCGCTGGGGTTGCGAAGGCCCACGCCGATGTGGTGCTCATCTCCGGCTACGACGGCGGTACGGGCGCTTCGCCGCAGACTTCGATCAAACACGCGGGATTACCTTGGGAGTTGGGATTGGCCGAAACTCACCAGACTTTGGTACTCAATAATCTCCGCAGCCGGATTGTTGTCGAAACTGACGGACAAATGAAAACCGGCCGCGATGTAGCAATTGCTGCCTTGCTTGGTGCGGAGGAATTCGGATTTGCTACCGCGCCGCTGGTGACATTGGGCTGCATCATGATGCGCGTATGTCACCTGAACACTTGCCCGGTGGGTGTTGCAACCCAAGATCCGCTGCTGCGGAAAAACTTTACCGGCGATCCGGATCACACGGTAAACTTTATGACCTTCGTCGCCCAGGAAGTCCGGGAAATTATGGCGCAGTTGGGTTTCCGCACGCTGAATGAAATGGTGGGGCGGACTGATGTTTTGGAACCTCAGCAAGCGGTGGCGCATTGGAAGGCCAAGGGTTTGGATTTCTCGAAAATCCTTTACCAGCCGGATGTTGGGGCGGATGTCGGGCGCTACTGTCAGATGGCGCAGGATCACGGGTTGGAAAAGTCGATGGATATGACTGTGTTGTTGGATTTGTGCAAAGGTGCGATCGAAAACGGCGAAAAAGTGCACGCCAAACTGCCGATTACCAACATCAACCGCGTTGTGGGCACAATTCTCGGCAACGAAATCACCAAACGCAACTGGGAAGGTTTGCCGGATGATACCGTACACCTGCACTTCCAAGGTAGCGCTGGGCAAAGCTTTGGCGCATTCGTACCCAAGGGAGTCACCCTAGAGCTCGAAGGCGAAGCCAACGACTATTTGGGCAAGGGCCTCAGCGGCGGCAAAATCATCCTGTATCCGTCGCCAGCTTCTACCTTTGTCGCAGAGGAAAATGTGATTGTCGGCAACGTGGTGCTTTACGGAGCCACCGCTGGCGAGGTTTTCATCCGGGGGATGGCGGGCGAACGTTTTGGGGTGCGTAACTCCGGCGTGAATGCAGTAGTTGAAGGTGTGGGCGATCACGGTTGCGAGTACATGACTGGCGGCAAAGTTGTGGTTTTGGGTGAAACCGGGCGCAATTTTGCAGCGGGTATGAGTGGCGGTGTTGCTTACATTTTGGATGAGGCGGGGGATTTTGCTACTCGCTGCAATATGTCGATGGTGGATTTGGAAAAATTGGAGGATGTTGAGGAGATTGCTGATTTGCGGCTGATGCTTCAAACTCATGTTGATTTGACTGGAAGTGCGAAGGCATCGAAGGTTTTGGCTGCGTGGGATGAGATGGTGCCGGTGTTTGTGAAGGTGATGCCGCGCGATTACAAGCGGGTGTTGCAGGCCATTGAAAGGGCGATCGCATCGGGTTTGAGCGGTGATGATGCGCTGACGGCTGCGTTTGAAGAAAACGCTCGCGATGTCGCCCGGATTGGCGGCAGTTAGGGTTTAAAATGAGGAATGGGTAATGAGTGTTACTAACAACCCATTACCTATTCCTCACTAGCGATCGATTACTAATTATTAATTACAAACTACCAATGTTACAAAATATCAGTAATACCGAGGATGCGATCATTGAAGAAATTCTTAAACGTTGGCAACCGCGATCGAGTCGATGTGGTCGCCTAGTGCAACGGTTCGATAGCGTTTTGCATTGGCATTACAGCGTTACTCTATCGGATGTGTTTGCGATCGGTTGGGGGCCGGAGCGATCGGGCAGTCCATCAGATAGAGGACGCTTGGCTATCGAAAAGCTAGGGGATAATTTTCATGATGCCCTGAAAGTTCCCTATCTCGATAGATCAGCAATTCTGACCAATTTAATTGCTTCTGTCCCGGCGTTTCACGAGCAATGGAACTATGGTGTTCAAGGCTGGAATTGCGAGCATTGGGCGCGTTTAGTAACGACCGGGCAACCGATTTCGTATCAAATCAAACATCAAGGTTTTGGACTTTTCGACCTATTTGGTACGTTGTACAATCGCGGGGAGGCGATCGCCCACCTCAATGGTCACAGAGACTATGCGACTCAACGAATCCGCGCGATCGCTGACAATGGTTAAAGCCTATGTAGGGTCCGTCAGACATCAAGATTTTCGGGCGTATTTTCTCTCGTTTCCAGGATCTGCCTCCATTTCCCTCATTTTTTTCTTGAGATATCTAGAAAACCTCAGAATGATAGCTAAATGCACGTTATCAGTCGGAAACAATTAAGAGAATACAGTCGTCACACAGATTTCTATTATGCTTTGTCAAAGCACTAATGACTGACAAATCATTATGGTTTACAATGAAGTTGTACTACTGTGAAGCACTCTTCCAAAATGCTTATGCCCATCCAATTTCGGTTTCATCCAGAGAAAGCTATTGAAGCAGCAGCAGTGCTTTTAAAGCTGCACGGTAAGCCTATGAAATATTTAGGCTTACTGAAGATGCTTTATATAGCTGACCGTATTTCATTCAAACGCATAGAGCAACCGATTACTGGCGATCGTTATGTATCGATGGATTATGGTCCTGTCCTCAGTGGTGTTTACGACCTGATTAAGGGGAAGCCCATTGATAATGCCCTACCTCTCTGGTCTAAGTTCATTGCCACGAAAAATGAAGATAATGAACATCTTGTTTACCTGTTGAACGATCCGGGGAATGCAGATATTTGTGAAGAGGAGGAGGAAATTATTCAACAGGTTTATCAAGCTTTTGGACATCTCGATCCTTTTCTGGTTGCTGAATGGACTCATGACCTTCCAGAATGGCAAGATCCTCACGGTTCAGCCATTCCGATTGCTGTAGAGGATATTCTAAAAAATGTGGGTAAAAGTGACGAAGAAATAGGTGAAATTCAGCAGTCAGCCATCCGAGAGGCATATCTAGATAGAGTTTTGATGGCTAAGAGTGATGAGGAAATAGGTGAAATTCAGCAGTCAGCTATCCGGGAGGCATATCTAGATGAGGTTTTGAATGGCTAGCATCATCATTAATTTGGGAGATGCTTTTTTGCTGGATACACCTCCTAACAGCGAACATCTATATATTGCCATTGCACAAACTTCTGAAAGCAGCTATCTCTTCGTTAATATCACTAGCCGCAGACCTAATTCTGAAGATGCCTGTGTTCTCCTACCAGGTTCGGGTGTACCAAGCTTTATAGTCCGTGAGTCTGTAGTAGCTTACCAATTTGCCCGTGAGATAAATGCTACTGAACTAGCTGGATTAATTACGGCTGGTAGTCCTATTCCAAAAGGCTTTTGTTCAGAGGCTGTTCTGGCACAGATCCAGCAGGGTGGTTTGATTTCCAAACGGTTGAAGAACAGGTATAAAGTCGCCCTCAAAAGTTTCTTGGGAATATCGTGAGATTTTGTTGAGCGTTTAATTATGAAATTTGAAATCTTACACTCCGATCGCGAATTTATAAGCTGTGAAGCAGAGGAGGGCTAATGTTAGATATTGCATTTTATTCGCACAATTTCCTAGAATCCTAAAACAGCAATAGTTGACTATGAATCAAGAATTTTGGAACTCGATCGAGTCCAAGTATCCACTTGGAAAACTAATATACGGCAAAGTTGAATTTCATGCACCTTTTGGAGTGTTTGTCAATCTTGGTGATGCAGAAGTAAAAGGACTTATTCAAATTTCCGACTTTCTCGATACCGGATCGATGACAGCAGAAATGTATCCCGATATTGATTCGCCTGTTGGTGCTGTTGTCATTGGCTACACTAAAGACGATCGCAAACAAGTTTGGTTGAGCGTGAAACCCAGTGTTCTACAAAAATCCCTTGTCAAGTTAAAAATTCCTGTGGCAAGTCAGCTATAATACTCATTTATTTTAGTCTATAATAAGCCTATGCCCAAGCTAGACATCATCCACTACGCTGTCAAAAACGCACTGATCAAAGACGGCTGGACGATTACTGACGATCCCTATGTAATTCAGTATCGCAGAACAACGCTGTACGCCGATCTCGGTGCGGAACAACCCATTGCTGCTGAACGGCCGGGACAGAAACTTGTAGTTGAAGTGAAAAGCTTTATCGGTGCGTCAAAAATACAAGATTTAAAAGAAGCTCTCGGTCAATAGGACATCTATCTTTACTTGTTAGAGGAAACTGCACCCGATCGCAAACTTTACGTCGCAGTTAGTGCGATCGCATATAAAAGTTTCTTCACTCAAGATGTAATTCAATTAATTGTAAACAGACATCAACTTCCGCTAATTATCGTAAATACAGAAGTAGAGGAAATTGTACAATGGATAAACTAATCGAGTACCCCCAATTAATCAAACGTATTTTGACCGAGTATGTAGAATTGTGCCGCCCTTCTCAACAAGACATCGAGACATTCTTGATTACCGACGAACAAAACGGTCATTACATCTGGATGAATCTTGGCTGGCAAAAGGGCGATCGCATTACCGGTATCACTGTTTACGTTCGGATTCGCGATGGTAAATTCTGGATCGAAGAAGACTGGACAGAAGATGGGATTGCAACGGATTTGGTGCGTGCAGGAGTTCCCAAGGAAGATATTGTGTTGGCATTTCACGAGCCTGCAATGCGACAGTACACAGATTTTGCAGTAGTTTCCTAGTAATTTATCAAACTTTAAATTGCTGTTGACCCACCCGTTGGATATAATGTTGTTACTAGATTGTAGAATAGCAATCAAAAAAAAGGATAATTATGACCGTCGAACAAGCCATTTTGGAAAATGTGAAGGTCTTATCGCCAGACCAGCAACAAGAAGTCTTAGCTTTCATCAAATTCTTGCAGTCCGATAAATGGGAAGATATCTATAAAGGACGCTTCAAAGAACTGCAACAAAAAATTCGTCAAAACATTGATATCGATCCAGATGATGACCCCACTGAAACTGTCCTCGAAGGGATTCAGCAAGGCTTCCATGAGGCAATTACCGGACAAACACTCCCCTTGTCTCAACTGTGGGACGGCATCGATGACAATTGATCCGCAACCGATCGCCATTGAACTCACCCCCCGATTTCAAAGAGACTTGCGAAATTTAGGCAAACGCTATCGCAACATTCGCAAAGACATTCAGCCTGTAATCGCACAACTTCAAGCGGGGGAACTTCCGGGCGATCGCATTCCGGGAATGGAGTACGAAATTTTCAAAGTCAGAATTAAAAACAGCGACATTCAAAAAGGCAAAAGTGCTGGCTACCGTGCTATTTATTACCTCAAAACTAGCGATTCGATCGTTTTGGTGACCATCTATTCTAAATCAGACCTATCAGACATCGCGGCCGAAACAGTTCGAGAAATTTTAGCCCAATACGAGCAAAAATTTCCTGAATCAGAATAATTATGAACTATCGACTTTATTCGGATGTCATCTTGCTGTGCAACCTTCCAGAAGAAGGACTTGATACCGGCGATATCGGTACAGTTGTGGAACAGCATCACGTTGAAGAACTAGAAACAGGTTATAGCGTTGAATTTTTCGATCTGTTTGGAAATACTGTAGCAGTTGCGACGCTACCTGGAAGTTATTTGCGATCGCCCACAAGTGCAGACAGACCTACAGTTAGACTGGTTAACTGATATCATGTATAGAATTTGGGAAATCAACAAGCAAAATGATTCAATCCATACCGAAAATATCCATCAAACCTGGATACCGTGCCCAGTCGGATGATAAAACTCCTGAAGCTGATGCAATTGATTTTTACCTACTGCGGCAACTCACCAATTCGCAACGGTGGCAAATGGGGGCAAAATTAACTCGTTGGGCAAAAACTGTTAGCTTGCGCGGGATGAAAAAAGCTTGTCCCTCAACCTACAAAGAGCGATTTGCTCGATCGATATTAGGTAGCAAGTGGTTACCAATTTTAACCCCCACCAGTGAGCCCTCTATGTGGACGCAAGACCCCAGCGAAATTGCTAGACTGTTGCACCCAATTTTTGAAACATTAGGTGTCTCTTATTATATTACAGGAGGCGTTGCCGCTTCTGTCTATGGCGACCCGAGAACAACACGCGATTTAGATTTAGTAATTGAATTGCTCCGGGACAATATTTTTCAATTAGTTGAAGCACTAGAAACGGCTGGTTTTTACTGCCCCCCTGGTTCGGTAGAAGATATTCAAGAGGGTAGAGGGATGGTGTTGAGCGTCACTCACATGACTTCAGTATTGAACGCTGATATTGTGCTGAATTCTCATACTGAATTCGATCGCTCAAAAATGGCAAGAGGACGATTAGAAGCGCTTGACGAAGCTGGTGTAGAACAATTTTGGGTTGCTTCTCCTGAAGATATTGTGTTGGCAAAACAGCTCGGGCGGCAACAGTCTCAGTCTCAAAAACAATGGAATGATGTTTTGGGAATTCTGAAAGTCCAATCTGAGAATTTGGATCGGGGTTACTTAACAGATTGGGCCCAACAATTGCGGTTGATTGATGATTTGAATCTAGCTTTTACTGAATCAGGGATTTGATGCGATTCCAAATTGTTTATTTCGCGATCGCACGCACTTTATCTGTATCATTATAGGTATAGACTTTTAAAGCTAAATTAATTTTATGCAAGTTATTTTAGGCAACATCACACAACTCAAAGTAGATGCGATCGTCAATGCTGCTAATACCAGTTTGCTTAGAGGTGGTGGAGTAGATGGCGCAATCCACAAAGCAGCAGGCCCGGAACTTGTTGACGAATGTCGATCGCTCCGAGGATGCAAAACCGGGGATGCTAAACTCACAAAAGGATATCGCTTACCCGCACGCTTCGTCATCCACACCGCAGGCCCCGTATGGCAGGGAGGCAATCGCGGAGAACCGGAACTCTTAGCCCAATGTTACCGCAAGTGTATGGAAATCGCGATCGAGCAAAAGTTCGACAGTATCGCATTTCCTTGCATTAGCACCGGCATTTACAAATATCCCAAGGATCTAGCAGGTGAGATTGCAGTCAAAATATGCTACGAAGAAATGCAAAAAAATGGCGCTCCTCAAAACATAACTTTTTGCTGCTTCGATTCGGAGAATCATCAGGTTTATGAGAGAATTGTAGCAGTTCTCAGGCAGAAAGGGTATCTGAAAAATGATTCCAGAAATGAAAACCTATTTAGCAGCGACTGACATTATTGATCGCGATCATCTCGCAATTTTAGCACTTGCTCAGAAGATAGCATCAAAACATCATACATCAAAGGCGATCGCCCAATCTTGTTTTGAGTGGGTTAGAGATGAAATTCGCCACAGCTACGACTATCAGATGAATCCCGTCACCTGTCGCGCATCCGATGTACTGGAACACAAAACAGGTTATTGCTTTGGGAAAAGTCACTTATTAGCAGCATTGCTCAGGGCTAACAACATTCCCGCAGGTTTTTGCTACCAAAGATTGAGCATTGATGACAAAGGTGCGCCCTACACATTGCACGGTTTTAATGCAGTTTACTTGCCAGAAGTTGGATGGTATCGCGTCGATGCAAGAGGCAACCGCAAGGATGTTAACGCTCAATTCACACCTCCGACAGAGCAATTAGCATTTAAAATTCAATTTCCAGAAGAAGCAGATTTTCAAACCATTTTATCTGAGCCGCTTCCAGTAGTTGTAGAGGCTTTACAAAATCACAGTACATGGGATGAATTGCTGCTCAACCTTCCCGACGTTTCTCTAGAATCGGCGCAGAAATACGGCCTGGCGATCGCCCACCTCAATGGTCACAGAGACTATGCGACTCAACGAATCCGCGCGATCGCTGACAATACTTAAAGGCTATGTAGGATCCGTCAGACATCAAGATTTTCGGGCGTATTTTCAGGTTTTTGCCTGACGCACCCTACCGATTACTCGCGATGTCGCTCGGATTGGCGGCAGCTAGGGTTCTGCGGTAGAATTATACTCATGTAGCAAGGGGCTTAAAGCCCCTTGTCCGAGTTCCTACACACTATGCAATGGAATATCTAATTTTTAGAGAAGCGGATCGAGATGACATACAGGCGATCGTCAATATTCACAATTCTCATGCGCGCAGTCAAAATACGTCTATCGAACGCGGCTTTTTGCTAACACAAATTACTGAAGATGAGATTGTCAAAAGCTTAAATAATTCATGCAGATATTTTGTCGCAGCTAAAGCCGATGGCGAAATTCTGGGATTTGTGGCTATATCACAACCCAAAATATCTGATGAAATCTTGGATAAAATCATCTGGAAAGATGAGGCTTTTAAGAAAAGAGTCACAAGCGATCGGCATTTTTATCTCGAAAGAGTAGCAACAAAGTTAGATTGGATGGGTAGAGGTGTTGCTCAATTTATGTATAAAGAAATTTATCAAGTTTTTCCAAATTCATTTATTTCGCTATTTATTGTTACCCACCCCATAGCTAATAGTCGTTCCCTAATGTTTCACCAAAAGCATGGATTTGAACAAATAGGAACTTTGCAAATTGACCTATTTCTAGATTTAGAAAATTATGAATGTATTGTGATGTTTAAAGAAACTTGAATTTATCATGAGTGAGTCTCCCAGCCGAAGCCGACATCAATCCAGCCTAACAGGAATTCCCAGAAGCGAGGGAACAGTTATCTCCGCGAATTGCCATCTCAAATAAGCTCGATCTAACTCCATTGGCGGCTGCGATACTTCGCCTGCCCGCAGTAAAAATCTTTTTTTCCCAAAACAAAAAGCGCCCCTATTACTAGGAGCGCTGTTTGTCAATCTCAGACTAAAACTTAGCCATTGATAGAAGGAGCAATCATTGCAACTGGGGTGACTTCACCAGCAGCCAA
>NZ_JAUBRI010000109.1:0-14716 GCF_036701795.1 Microcoleus sp. N9_A1 | reverse complement strand
GGAAACTACACTACACAACGTCTTAAGTTTAACTCCAATTAGGTAACTTAATGTTTTGTTACATAGATATGTTTTTTTCCGCCTACCTACTTACTTAAACTTAAACAATCACTCAATTCCCCTACCAACCATTCTTTCTCAGCTTGCGGCAAAAATAAGCCAAAACAATAGTTACGCGACTTGGTGCGAATCAGGCAAAAAGTTATCGATTTTTTGAGCAATGGCAGATGAATTCCGCTCAACTTTACCCGCTGGATATCTTGAGGGCTGATTTGAATTGGTCTGGTGAATAGAAGAGAATCAATCCTACACAACCACATCAAAGCATAAAATACGGTAAATATTATTATAGCTTGAATTGATATAAAGAAAAATCGATCGTATAATGTATTTAGCCAGTCGGCTGCAGCGTATTTAAATATGTCCAGTAGACCTACAAAAAATACCCAAATCAAAGAGAAGGGAAGTAAAAATTTATAACTCAGATGAATTGGAAAAAACATTTGAGTTTGCTGGGGAAACGATCGGGGTATATCTTAATGAATAACCACCGTTTAGCGTCAATTAACGTAATTCGGGATTGGGGCGATCGCTTAAACATTTTTCGGGATTAATCCCTTTTGGCTGTTCCCCTCGCAATGCTGATAAAGCATCTTTTGCTGAGTGAAATCGATCTTCAATTGCGGGTTCAATTATCTTCTCTAACCAGTCGGCAAACTCTGTAGAAATAGAGACAATCTCGCGGAATTTTACCTTCAGCTTTTCTCTGGGTAAATCCGATGGAAATTTCTGGGTTAACAAGAAAAGCAGCGTCGTTCCTAATCCATACAAATCTGTTGATAATACAGCTTTTCCTCTGAATTGTTCTGGTGCCATGTAACCGTAGGTTCCGACAACGGTGCTGCCTCCAGTAACGGTATAGTGGTAAGTATTTTGAACTGCGCCAAAATCAACTAGGAAGACTCGCCCATTTTTTTGCAGAATAATATTTTGTGGCTTAATATCTCGGTGGATTGCAGGAGGTAACAGCGATTGCAGATAAGCTAGAATTTCTAGCAATTGATAGGCGATATGACGAACTTGAGCTTCATTTGGTTTCCAGCCATTTTCTATCCACTGTGCGAGAGATTTTACCGGTGCGAGTTGTTGGGCGATATAAAAACAACGATCTTGGGAAGTATCCACTTGAAAGTAGTCAATGTAGCGAGGAATTCCCGGATGATTCAATCCCGATAAAGTTTTTGCTTCTCGTTCAAATAACTCGATTTTCTTCCATTCAGTTGTTAGGCGCAGGGATAAAGCTTTGAGTGCAACTTTTTGATTGCTGTTTAAATCTACAGCAGCATAGGTGCTTCCAACTCCACCCTGTCCTAATTTGCCGATAATGCGATATCTTTCAGCAATGATTTTTTCCGATTGTTGTAGTGTTTTCATATTTTTGTGCCTGAGTTGATTGTGGATGATTAGTAGGTTGCACCGCGAGATATGAGTATTTTGGCTGCTGCTTCTCCGTCGGGGTTCCAGTTGGTTTCTACTATCTTTAGGGGCGTGTCGCCATAGCAGTTTGTAGCGTTGATTGTTGCACCTTTAACAATCAGTAATTTTAAGATTTCTACAGTGCCATAATGTGCGGCTTTGTGCAGGGGAGTTGTGTCACACTTATCTCTATTATTAACATCTGCACCGTTTTTAATTAGCAGTGCAGCAATATCATTGTGTCCGATCGCGATCGCTTGATACAACGGAGTTTGACCGTTCTCATTTTTAACGTTAACCCTTGCGCCATTAGCAATTAGCAGTTGAGCGATATCTTGAGAGCCTTGAGCAACAGCAAGATGCAGGGGAGTTTGAAGCAAGTTATTTTTGGCATTAACGAATGCACCTTTGGCAATGAGTTGTTTGGCTACATCCTCAAGTTTGAAATCGACAGCGATATGCAGTAAAGTTCTGCCTTCTTTGTCTTCACTATTAACATCTGGGTTTTTACTAATTAGCAGCGCCACTGTATCCTGAAGTTTCAGGTCTACGGCGATATCCAGTGGAGTTTTTCTTTGATTATCCTGGATATTAATTTCTGCACCTTTAGCAATCAGGAATTTTAAGATTTCTACAGTGCCATAATGTGCGGCTTTGTGCAGTGGAGTTGTGCCAGATCCATCTATATTATTGACATCTGTACCGTTGTTAATTAGCAG
Source organism: Microcoleus sp. N9_A1 (assembly GCF_036701795.1). Lineage (NCBI taxonomy): Bacteria > Bacillati > Cyanobacteriota > Cyanophyceae > Oscillatoriales > Microcoleaceae > Microcoleus > Microcoleus sp. N9_A1. The sequence goes on along the minus strand of NZ_JAUBRI010000109.1, from coordinate 12,521 downwards.
TGCAGCAATCTCATTGTGTCCGATCGCGATCGCTCGATACAATGGAGTTTGACCGTTCGCATTTCTAGCGTTAACCCTTGCGCCATTAGCAATTAGCAGTTCAGCGATATCTTGAGATCCTCGATCGACAGCAAGATGCAGGGGAGTTCTTTTTTCACTATCCAGAATCGCCACATTTGCACCGTCTTTAATTAGCTGTTGTACCAACTCCTTAAAACCTATTTTGGCTGCATTATGTAATAAAGTTGTACCCTTGCCATTTCGGGCATTTTCTTCTTTGATGTTAACTTTTGCGCCCGCAGAGAGTAGTATTTGTGCGATCGCCTTCGATCGCGCCGTATGTAGAGGAGTCAAGCCATTTTTGTTTTTGGCATTGACATCCGCACCTTTAGCAATCAGCAACTTGGCCATTTCAGGCGATCGGGCAAAGAACAGAGGAGTTCTATTAAAATATTGACTTCCTGTCCTGGCGTTAATATCTGCACCTTTAGCAATTAGCGTCTGTGCTACTTTTATGCGATCGAACATAGCAGCGATGTGTAATGGGGTACCGCCATGTGTACCCTTAGCGTTGACATCTACACCCTTGGCAATTAACAATTCTGCCACCTCTTTTGAGCCAGCGAAGTGTAGTAAATTATAATTGCCTACCCTGCTATTGGCACTAATACCAAGATCCAGATAATGCCTAACAGTTGTAGTATCTCCCTGTTCAACAGCATTGATAACTGCATCGGGTGTGAATCCAATCCGGTTGAGGATGGGATATTTAAAGTGATTTAAAACAGCAACAGTAGCAATAGCAGCAATTCCTATTTTGAGGCGTTTTTCCCATTGCGTCGATTGATCGGATTTAACGCTAACTATTCGAGGATTGCGAAGCGTTTCAAGCGCTTTTTGGGCCGATTGAAAGCGGTTTTCTAAATCTGAGGCGATCGTTTTTCCTAACCAACCGGCAAATGCTGAAGAAATCTGAATTTGAGAGCGAAAGTTTTTTTCTAGTATATTTGTTGGTAATTCGGCGGGGGAACGGTGGGTTAGTAAATACAACAACGTCGCTCCTAAACCATATAAATCTGTTGCAGGTACGGCTTGTCCCAGAAATTGTTCTGGAGCCATATAACCATAGGTTCCAACTACGGTACTTCCTCGCATTAAAGTATTGTAATAAGTGTTTTGTACTGCTCCAAAATCTACTAAGCAGACTGCCCAGTCTTTTTGTTTATGGGAATTGATGGGCGATTTGAAAACAATATTCTGTGGTTTAATATCGCGGTGGATAACAGGTGGTGTCTGTGAATGGAGATAAACTAAAATTTCCAAAATTTGTGTGGCAATGCGTTGAATTTCGGATTCAGAAGCGTGCCAGCCATTTTCGACTAAACTTGCTAGAGATTGCCCTTCTGCCAGTTCTTGTACTATATAAAAACAACGGTTATCGGGAGTATCGACATAAAAATAATCCAAATAACGCGGAATTCCCGGATGATTCAATTTTGATAAAACATTGGCTTCTCGTTCAAATAGTTCCAGGACTTTCCAGTCATTCATCTTCTGTAAAGACAAAGCTTTGAGGGCGACTCGCTGGTGTGTTTGGAGGTCAACGGCTTCATAAGTTGTGCTACTACCGCCTTCTCCAAGTAGCTTTTTAATTTGATAGTGTTTGACTAAGTTACGGGGAATTTGTTCAACAATATCCATAGCATTATCCTGGGTTGATGAGTACCAACAAACATTTTATATTTGGGTTTTTAAAACCCCAATTTTGAAAAATTTATGCAATGTAAATTGAGTGTTTGAGTATATTTCAAACAAGTCAATAGAAAAGTCAATGACGGACTCTGTATATTTGCTTAAATTTCAATTACCGTATTTCTATGGATACCTTACCCAGAATTTTGGAGTGTCATATCACCTTTGGCGAAAATTTACGTACGGGATCTTGATCGTAATCGAGCCGATAATCATAGCCGGCGCGATCGTAAATGCCTGCAAGCAATTCCGGCAAATTAACAATAGGTTCTACATCTTCTTCGCGCAAAGGAAGTTGTCGGTCTTTTTGAGATGCTAGCCAACGTTCGTAGGCTTCTCTATCGCCACTTTTTCTCTCAGCGCCCTCTGCGTCCTCTGCGGTTAATCAAAAAAAGTAGTGATTTTGGATACAATTCCCGACTCAACAGCCGATCGCACTCCTCAATTTTCGATGCGGATCTAAAATTCACCTAAAGTTCCACGCCCGATCGCAAAACCCTCCCTAAGATAGAAGTTAGGGGACGATCGGTCTCATAGCCGATTCAGGGGCAAGTGTCAAGGACTCCATCGAACCCAAATCCAGAGCAGCAAGACAGGGAGGACATCAAAATCATGGTAAACGCGCCGACAGGGGAAGCCCGCCTGGGCCCGATCGAGCAGGTACAATCCTTAGACCGCGATTGCACAACCCTATCCCGTCACGTACTCCAGCAACTTCACAGCTTTTCAGCAGATGCTCAGGATCTCAGTGCCCTGATGAATCGCATCGGACTAGCTGCCAAGCTGATCGCTAGGCGACTCAGCCGAGCCGGATTAATGGCAGATGCCTTGGGGTTTACAGGGGCTACGAACGTGCAGGGAGAATCCGTCAAAAAGATGGATATCTATGCCAATGAAGTGTTTATCTCGGTATTCCAGCAAAGCGGACTGGTCTGCCGCTTGGCTTCGGAGGAAATGGAAAAACCCTACTACATTCCCGAAAACTGTCCGATCGGGCGCTACAGTCTGCTCTACGACCCCATAGACGGTTCTTCCAATCTTGACACCAATCTCAATGTCGGTTCCATATTCAGCATCCGCAAGCAAGAGGGAGATGATGCAGACGGATCGGCCTCAGACTTGCTGCAACACGGACACAAACAAATCGCCGCGGGCTACGTGCTCTACGGCCCGAGTACCATGCTGGTTTATTCGATCGGGCAGGGCGTTCATTCCTTCACCCTAGACCCCAGTTTGGGCGAATTTATTCTGGCAACCGAAAACATTCAGACGCCTGAAAGCGGCCCGACTTACAGCGTTAATGAAGGCAACTTTTGGCAGTGGGAAGAATCTTTTCGCGATTACATTCGCTACGTACACCGCAGCGAAGGCTACACCGCCCGGTACGGTGGGGCTTTGGTGGGAGATTTCCACCGGATTTTATTTCAGGGAGGTGTGTTTTTGTACCCCGGAACGCTGAAAAAACCGGAGGGCAAATTGCGCTTGCTCTACGAATCGGCTCCTTTGGCGTTTTTGATGGAGCAAGCCGGCGGGCGCGCCAGTACCGGTATTCAAGACATCTTAGACGTTGTGCCGACCAAACTGCACGAGCGATCGCCCTTAATTATCGGCAGTAAAGAAAATGTAGCGATGGTCGAGTCTTTTATTCAAGATCGATCGCGCAATCCTAGAACAGTCCAAGAGTGAAGTCATTAGTCATTAGTTATTAGTCATTAGTTATTGGTGATTAGTTATTGATGATTAGAACCAAAAAATCACAACTAACAACTAACAACTAAGCAAGGCCCAATGCTTTTAGACCCGATCCTAAAGTCCCAATTAACAGCTATCAAATTGTAGGAGTTACAGTAATGACAGCAACACCAACGAATCACCTGTTAGAAATCAAAGAAATTGGCCAAAGTATCTGGATGGACAATTTGACTCGGGATCTGATCGAGTCCGGCGAACTCAAACAGATGATTGAAACTCGGGGACTGCGCGGGATTACATCTAATCCGGCTATTTTTGAGAAAGCGATCGCAGGTAATGTGATTTACGACGCGGATATCGAAGCGGGCATCCGGGCGGGTAAATCTGTAATGGAGATTTACGAATCTCTGGTATTTGAAGATATCCGCAACGCTTGCGACATCTTTGCCCCAGTTTACGCAGAGTCGAATGGTTTGGACGGCTACATTAGTATTGAAGTGCCACCGACGATCGCCAACGACACAGAAAGCACGATTAGCGAAGCCATACGCTATTACAAAGCCCTCGGCAAAGAAAACGTGATGATTAAGATTCCGGGAACCGCTCAAGGTTTGCCCGCAGTCGAGCAAGTCATCAGCGAAGGAATTAACGTTAACGTGACTTTACTGTTCTCGGTTGACAGCTACGTCGAAACCTTCTGGGCTTACATTCGCGGTTTGGAAGCGCGGGTGGCTAAAGGTTTGGATGTGAGCAATATTGCTTCTGTTGCCAGTTTCTTCTTGAGCCGGATCGACATCAATATCGATGGCAAGATTGATGAGAAACTCAAAAATGTCACCGATATTTCCACAAAAGCTAAACTGGAAGCAGTGAAGGGGAAAATTGCGATCGCCAATGCGAAGATAGCTTACCAGAAGTATAAAGAGATCGTAGCGAGCGATCGCTGGCAAGCTTTAGCGGCCAAGGGAGCGAAAGTACAGCGCTTGCTGTGGGCTTCCACCAGCACCAAAAACCCCAACTACAGCGATGTCATGTACGTCGATGAACTAATCGGCCCCGACACCGTTAACACTTTGCCGCCGAACACTGTTGAAGCTTGTTTCGATCACTGCGATGTCGCACCCCGGATTGAGAACAACGTTGCAGAAGCTTACACGCTGATCGAAAGTCTCAAAGATCCCGACATCGACATCAACTTGGACCAAGTGATGACAGACTTGCTCTTGGACGGGATTGATAAATTCGTCACCCCGTTCCAATCCCTGATGGATTCCTTGCAAGAGAAAGTGCAGAAGTTGTCACCCGTCGCCTAGACAGATATCTGTATCCTTGAAGGCAGAAGCATTTAGGAGTCGGAATAGATAATTGTTTGGCTTCTTAAATGCTGAGTTTTAAATCCTCTCTAGGATTTTTGAGATTAATGCCTCTCAGAGTTCCTAGAGAGCAAAATCATCTGCCTCCTCTAGCAGTATGAAGAAGCGATTAACTCTCTCACCCACTAACTAGCAGAAATGACCGCAAACTATCATGGTGTCTTGGCAGGGTTAACAGCACTAGAACAAGGAAAATAAATAATGGTAACGCTACTTGAAAATCCACTGCGGGTCGGTTTGCGAAAAGAACGGGTGCCGGAACCACAAATTCTGGTAATCTTCGGAGCTTCTGGGGATCTCACCCAGCGCAAACTGGTACCTGCAATTTATCAGATGAAGCGCGATCGACGCTTGCCGCCGGAAACTACCGTCGTAGGTGTGGCCCGCCGCCCTTGGAGTCACGATTACTTCCGAGAGCAAATGCGCGAAGGCATTGAAGAATTTGGCGGTGGCATTGGCAACGAAGAATTTTGGCAAGATTTCGCTAAAGGTTTGTACTACTGTCCCGGCGACATTGACAACCCCGAAAGCTATCAAAAACTCAAAACTTTCTTAGCGGAACTCGACGAAGAAAGGAGAACTCGCGGCAATCACATATTTTATCTGTCAGTTTCCCCGAACTTTTTCCCAGAAGCAATTCGACAACTGGGGGAGGCTCAAATGCTGGCCGATCCAGTAAAACACCGCTTGGTAATTGAAAAACCCTTCGGTCGCGACTTGAGTTCGGCAAAAGCTCTCAACCGAGTCGTACAGAAGGTTTGCCAAGAACAGCAAGTTTACCGGATCGACCATTATTTGGGTAAAGAAACGGTTCAGAATTTAATGGTGTTCCGGTTTGCCAACGCGATTTTTGAGCCGCTGTGGAACCGGCAATTTGTCGATCACGTACAAATTACGGTGGCAGAAACAGTGGGCGTAGAAGACCGGGCGGGTTACTACGAATCCTCTGGGGCTCTGCGGGATATGCTGCAAAACCACTTGATGCAGATTTTCTGTTTGACGGCGATGGAACCGCCGAACTCCCTCGACGCCGACAGCATCCGCACCGAAAAGATGAAAGTTCTGCAAGCAACTCGCTTGGCGGATTTGAATAACTTGGAGTTTTCCGCGATTCGCGGTCAATATTCCGCAGGATGGATGAAGGGCAAACCCGTGCCAGGTTATCACGAAGAACCGGGGGTTGCTCCCAATTCGACAACGCCGACTTTTGTGGCGATGAAGTTTATGATTGACAACTGGCGCTGGCAGGGAGTGCCTTTCTACCTGCGTACCGGTAAGCGGTTGCCGAAAAAAGTTAGCGAAATTGCGATTCAGTTTCGGGAAGTGCCACTGTTAATTTTTCAGTCTGCCGCCCAACAAACTGCTCCTAACGTTTTGACTATGCGGGTGCATCCCAACGAGGGAATTTCGCTGAGGTTTGAGGCGAAAATGCCGGGGCCGGATTTGCGGACGCGGACGGTGGATATGGATTTCAGTTACGGTGCTTCCTTTGGGGTGACATCTTCGGATGCTTACGATCGCCTTTTGATTGATTGTATGCTAGGCGACCAAACTTTGTTTACTCGTTCTGATGAAGTAGAAGAAGCTTGGCGGGTGGTAACTCCGGCGCTGATGGCTTGGGAATCGTCCAACGACCAAAGTTTGGTGCCTAAATACGAAGCGGGTACTTGGGAACCGACGGAAGCAGAACAGCTAATTAACAGAGACGGCCGCAAGTGGCGACGACTTTAAGAGTCAGTTGTCAGTTGTCAGTTGTTAGTTGTCATTAGCTAGGAGTAAATAGTAAGAGTCATTAGTCATTAGTCAGCAGTCAGTAGTCATTAGCTAGTAATTGGTAATTGATAATTCTTAATTACTAACCAATGAAGAATGAACAATGACTAATGACTAATAACTAATGACTAATAACTAATGACTAATAGCTAATGACTAATGACTAATGACTAATGACTAATAACTAATGACTAATGACTAATAACTAATGACTAATAACAAAGGAGACAAAATTTATGACGATGACACCGATGAAAGCTCCGCCTTTGGTTTCGCTGCAAAATCCTAAAGATGTGTCGATCGACCAAATAGAGGCAGAACTGAGTCAAATCTGGGAAAGTTATAAAGAAGCTGGGTCAAAGGGCGATTTTCCGATCGCGACTAGGGCAACAACTTTTACTTTTGTAGTCTACGAACCGGAAGAAACTCAGCATTTATTAGCGGATCTAGGATTTTACGAAGGGCCGATTGACGGTATTACAGGGCCGATGACGGCATCAAGCATCAGGGCGGCTCAAAAATCTTACGGAATGCCGAGAACTGGCAAGCCTAGCGCTGAATTGCTGGCGACTTTGCGGGAAGAAGTGGCTCGCAAAAATTCCCAGGGAGAGCTTTTGGGCCCTACTGGCTTCGGTTCGGGGGGCTCTGGGGTGGCAGACGCGATCGTAGCTGCGAATCCCTGCCGGATTATTGCTCTGTGTCCGACGGCGGGGGAAGACACGGGCGTGCAGGCTCAAGTGGCTGCTTATTGTCCGGTTCACAAGCGGGACAGCGGCAATCTGATCTGCTGCGAGTATATTACGCTCCGGGGTACGGAAGCTGCTCTGGAACGGGTGAGCGCGATCGTGACGGCGCTGACGATCTCGGATTTGCCGACACTGCTGTGGTGGAAGGCTCATCCCGATGCCGATCGAGGTTTGTTTCAGCGGCTGGCGGAAACTAGCAGTTCTGTGATTATCGACTCTAGCAGCTTTGCTGAGGAGGAGGCGGAGTTGCTGTTGATGCAAAGTTTAATAGAGGAAGGAATTCCGATCGCGGATCTGAATTGGCGCAGGCTGGCGGCGTGGCAGGAATTGGCTGCGGAGGCTTTCGATCCGCCGGAACGTCGGGCGGCAATTCAAGAGATCGATCGAGTGACGATAGATTACGAAAAGGGCAATTCTAGTCAAGCACTGATGTATTTGGGCTGGCTGGCGAGCAGGCTTGGGTGGCGTCCGGTTGCTTTCAAACAAGAAGAGGGCGATTATCAAATCAAGCGAATTAAATTTGTCGGTGCCGACGAACGGGTTGTGGAAGCTGAGTTAGCGGCGATTCCTACTGCTGATACAGGCGATGTCCCCGGCGATTTGATTGCTCTGCGTTTGAATTCTACAAACGAGAATGCTGACTGCGGTACGGTTCTGTGTTCGGAAACCGGGGGCTGTATGCGGATGGAAACGAAAGGTGGTGCTCAGACCGCTCGATTTAACCAGGTGACTCCTCTGTTTGACCAGGTGACGGAACAGTTGCTCGGCCAGCACTTGAAGAGTTGGGGCAGGGATGTGCTTTATCAGGAAAGTTTGGCGGTGACGGCCCGGATGCTGAAGTTGGCTAAGCGGTAAAGGAAGGAAGAAGGAAGAAGGAAGAAGGAAGAAGGATTGAGTTAATATTCAGTGGGGTAGGCAATGTCTGCCCTACTTTTATTCTTCTCTTTTCTTCCTTAGCGTCCTTAGCGTCTTCTTGCTGTCGTTAAATAGTTATTATTTGAGCGGTTCGAGAGCAATACTCATAACTTTATCAACTGTCTATTTTTATGAGGAAAGATTGCATAAATCTTTGATTGATACAGAAACCGCAGATGCAAGGCAGATTAACACAGATTAACGCAGATAATTTTATGATTGGAAAGCGACTTTAGTAATCTGGCGTTGCTTAATCAGAGTATGAAAAAGAACTAGGCAAAAATCCAGAAGTTTTGTGGAAAATGGTTTTTATGATTTGCATATTTAGCCGTTCATACCGTAAATCAGCAACGCCAGTAATCTTATCTATTATTTATTGTAACTAAGTAGAACTATGAGTTTAGTAATTGCTGGCGAACGCAGCGGTGCGGGAAAGACTACTGTTACGATCGCCCTTTTAGCTTATTTAATCCGCCGCGGCTTGAACGTGCAATCTTTTAAGGTGGGCCCGGACTACATCGATCCGATGTTTCATGCTTTTGTCACCGGTCGCCCCTGTCGAAATTTAGACCCGGTATTAACGTCTGAATCTTATGTAAAACAGTGTTTTGAGCGTCATATTCAAGATGTCGATTATGCCTTAGTTGAAGGGGTAATGGGGCTATTTGATGGAGTTTCTCAGAAGAAGGAAGAAGGAAGTTCGGCAACGGATTTTGTAGCGGATGTAGCGGATGGCTTGAAGGCGGGGAAAGAAGAATTAGATTATTCTGTTGCTTTTGCTTCTACGGCTCATGTTGCTTGTTTGCTGAATTTGCCGGTATTGTTTGTGATAGATTGCAGCAGGCTTTCTGGTTCTGTGGCTGCGATTGCCCACGGTTTTCGTTCTTTTAACCCTGACCTTAAATTCGCTGGTTTGGTGCTGAATCGGGTGGCGAGCGATCGACATTTGGAGTTGCTTCAAGATGCTCTCAAACCGCTCAATTTACCTATTTTAGGAGTTTTGCGTAGGGATGAGGCTGTGACCATTCCCGATCGACATTTGGGTTTGATTCCTGCTGAGGAGTTGCCGAATCTTCATGCTGCGATCGATAAATTAGCGGATTTGGCTGCTGTTAGTTTTGACTGGGAGCAACTTTTGCCTTTGTTGGCTGCAACTCGAAATGGGGGGGGTGAGGGGTCTGAGCAACTTTTTAGTAGATACAATCTCCCTTCTGGAATTATAACTAAAAAAGATGATGTTGTCAACTCTTTGGGAAAACAATTTGGAGTGAGGATTGCAGTTGCGCGCGATCGGGCTTTTAATTTTTATTATCAGGACAATCTTGATTTATTGGAAGAATTGGGTGCACAGTTGGTGTTTTGGAGTCCCCTTGATGACTCGGTGTTTCCTGACAATGTGCAAGGGTTATATTTTGGTGGTGGTTTTCCCGAAGTGTTTGCTCGAAAATTGAGCAGTAATGTTTTAATTCGGGATGCGGTAAGAAGTGCGATTTTTTCGGGAATGCCGACGTATGCGGAGTGCGGGGGTTTGATGTATTTATGCGATTCGATTGTAGACTTCGATGGCAATTCTTGGCAAGGGGTGGGAGTGTTGCAGGTTGCTGCTGCGATGGGAAAGCGCTTGACTTTGGGATACCGAGAAGCTGTGGCGGTGAGGGATAGTTCGGTGTTAACTGCGGGGGATGTGGTTTGGGGACATGAGTTTCATCGATCGCATTTAACTGTGGAACCGACTAATCCAGTTTATCACAGTTGGAGGTATGGGAAACGGGGGGAAGTTGAGGCGGTTGCTGAAGGTTGGGGAGTTTGTCAGGTGCACGCTTCTTATTTGCATTTGCACTGGGGTGCTCGGCCTGATATTCCGGCTCGTTTTTTGCAGCAGTGTGCTGATGCGTGATTGTAAGGTTGATACAGAAACCGCAGATGTCAGGCAGATAAACACAGATTAACGCAGATAAATTTCAAGAAGGGCGATCGAATTAAAGCAAGCTTGTCTATTTTTTTGTGGGATAACTCGAAAGGTTGGTTTTTAGCTGCGCCCAAGGTAGAAGTCAAGTGGTCTTAATATTTATATTACAATATTTATGACCGAGAAAGCTAGGGATGTTCTGATTTATGAGCAAATCACTTTCAACTAAGCCGTTGTCGGCACAGTGGGTGACACCGGAGAATTTTCGGAGTTACGGTCAAGTTATTTTTGCGAGTTTTGATGGTAAGTCTTTTGATGCTGAGGATGCTCACTTAAACTTGCAAAATGGTATTCCTAGATTTTACATTATGCGACTGCAGGAGAAAGGTCGCAAGTTTGGCAAAATTACGCGGCACGTTGAATGTACTCAGTGTTTGGGTTCTCTGGATGGGAAGGATTGGTTGATGGCGGTTGCGCCTCCTGGGGATAGCGATAAACCGAGTTTAGATGATATTGTTGCTTTTCGGATTCCTGGCAATTGTTTTATTAAGTTAGATGTGGGGACTTGGCACGCTGGGCCGTATTTTGATGCGGATTTTGTTGATTTTTACAATCTGGAATTGAGCAATACGAATGTCGTTGACCATTTTAGCTTTGATTTGGTCAAAAATCACAATCTGGAGTTTGAGATTGTCTGATATTTGCGCTTTGTTATTGGTGATTATGGTTAGAGGTTTGTTGTTTGAGTAAGATTTTTTTTACTGCAGAGGGCGCAGAGGACGCAGAGGAGGAGAGGGAGGGGGTTCGTAAGTGATTGGAGATTTTTTTGGGTCTCACTAGACTGAGTAGCAACTAGGAAGGATCATGTTTACAAGTGTTAAAATTAGGTGCAATTGTCATGCCTGAGCAAAAGTATAGCATAGTTCTGCGCGAATGTCGTTTGTTAGGTGCGGGCGACGATCGCCCAACGGTTGATATTGCTATCGAGGATGACCAAATAGTAGCCGTTTCGCCTCGCATCTGGGAACTTGGCGAACGCGAAATCGACATTCAAGGCAATTTAGTTAGTCCCCCGTTTGTGGAGTCGCACATTCATCTCGATTCGGCTTTGACTGCGGGGGAACCGCGATGGAATCAAAGCGGCACTTTGTTCGAGGGAATTCAAATTTGGGGGGAACGAAAGCAATGTTTAACTCTGGATGATGTCAGTCAAAAAACGGGCTGTTGAAACTTTAAGGCTGCAAGCGTCTCAAGGGATTTTGTTTGTCAGGAGTCATGCTGATGTTAGCGAACCGACGCTGACTGCTTTGCAAGGACTTTTGGAAGTTCGAGAACAAGTCAAAGATTGGATGACTCTGCAAGTTGTGGCTTTCCCCAAGACGGGATTTACGGAAGTCCAGAAAATGACAAACTTTTAGAGAAATCTCTGGATATGGGTGCGGATGCTGTGGGCGGGATTCCACATTATGAGTTGACGCGGGAAGATGGGGTGAAGTCGGTTGAGCGAATATTTGAACTTGCTGAAAAATACAATAGATTAATAGATGTTCACTGCGATGAAATCGATGATGAACAGTCGAGATTTTTGGAGGTGGTAGCAGCTTGTGCGATTAGAACTGGGGCTGGTTCGCGGGTGACAGCTAGCCACACGACGGCCTTCGGTTCTTATAACAATGCTTATGCTTTTAAGCTGATGGGAAGTTTGGCAAAATCGGGAATTAATTTCATTGCCAATCCTTTAATTAATATCACCCTGCAAGGCCGCGCTGATACTTATCCCAAACGCCGTGGGGTGACGCGAGTTAAGGAGTTGTGGCTGCAGGGATTGAATGTGAGTTTTGGTCACGACTGCGTGCAAGATCCTTGGTATAGTTTAGGTACGGGAAATATGTTGGATGTCGCTCATATGGCGGTTCATGTTTGTCAGATGACGGGAATGGCTGAGATTGCAGCTTGTTTTAATATGGTGACTGTCAACGGTGCTAAAACTCTCAATCTGGGAGATGATAATTATGGGATAGAGGTGGGGAAACCTGCAAATTTGATTGTGTTGGATGCTGAGGATTGTTATGATGCAATTAGGAGGCGCGCTGCGGTTCGGTATGTGATTTCGCGGGGTAAGTTGTTGGCGGAAACTGCACCTACTAAGATTAGTTTTTATGGTATTTGACAAACAATATTTGAAGCTGTTAAATTGTGAATCAAGGTGCTATTCCCGATGAGAGTCCGAGAAATTTGCCGGAGCAACTTCTGTTGCAAGATGCTAAGGCGGGTAATTGCATAGTAGACATCTCCGAAAACACTCAAAGCCTCTGTATAGTTAAGTTCTAGGACGTAAATGTAATCATCGTAAATTAGCTA
>NZ_JAUBRI010000108.1:13441-14841 GCF_036701795.1 Microcoleus sp. N9_A1 | reverse complement strand
CGCGAGAACAATGTTATAAAAGTACAGCAGGTACTCGGAAAATGGAATTCGTTTTTGCGACATGAGAAAGTAGGGAATGAAACTCGATACACTATCTATCACAACAGTTTTCGGCAGTTTCTCGAAGCGGATGAAACCGTGCAGTCGGCGGGACTAACACTGGAAGATATTAATGATGACATTTGTGATAACGCTATAGACGGAGCGCCGGTATGAGCGAATTAGGTGTGTGGTTGGCGCAGCAGTGTCAGGAAGATCGAGATTTGCTGTTGAAATATCAACCGAAGAGATTTGCGAAACGGGGGAAGGTTGACCGTTATTGTGCTTGGTTGACGGATTTCGGTTTTATTGAGATGAAACTGGATTTTTTGGGGGTACAAGCGCTAATTGATGATTACGATTTGGCGAGGGTTTGTGATCTTTTGTTGTCGGAGGGGCAAAGTCAAACTCTGAGATTGATTCAAGGGGTAATTCGTAAGTCGGCGCACGTTTTGGAGAGGGATAAAACGCAGTTAGCAGGGCAATTTTTGGGGAGATTACTACCTCATGAAGTGACTAGAGTTGTAGAGAAATCTAAGTATTTTTGGGAGTATTTACCATTGATTGGTAGGTTTACCCCCCGTAAACCTGTCAAAAAAGTGACGGAAAAAATCTCGTCACCTGATGACATTCAAGCCATTCTGGAACAAGCAAAGCAGTGGAAAGATAGTCCTTGGCTGCGGCCTTTGAAGGCTAATTTAGAACGGGCAAATGAAGGGGCAGTGCGGACGCTTGTCGGTCATAGTGACTCGGTAAATGCAGTGGCGATCGCACCCGATGGCAAAACCGCGATTTCCGCTTCAGACGATAAAACTCTGAAAATCTGGGACACCGAGACAGGTACCGAACTGCGAACCCTCACCGGTCATACTTACCAGGTACTAGCAGTGGCGATCGCACCAGACGGCAAAACAGCGATTTCCGCTTCATACGATAAAACCCTGAAAATCTGGGACACCGAGACAGGCTCGGAACTCAAAACTCTTACGGGTCATAGTGGGTCGGTATATGCAGTGGCGATCGCACCAGACGGAAAAACAGCGATTTCCGCTTCCAATGATCACACACTGAAAATCTGGGACACCGAGACAGGCTCGGAACTCAAAACTCTTACGGGTCATAGTGGCTCGGTAAATGCAGTGGCGATCGCACCAGACGGCAAAACCGCGATTTCCGCTTCATACGATTGTACCCTGAAAATCTGGGACACCGAGACAGGCTCGGAACTCAAAACTCTCACCTGTCATAGTGACTGGGTACTCAAAACTCTCACCGGTTATACTGACAATGTAAAAGCAGTGGCGATCGCACCAGACGGCAAAACAGCGATTTCCGCTTCACAGGCTAGTACCCTGCAAATC
>NZ_JAUBRI010000108.1:0-13341 GCF_036701795.1 Microcoleus sp. N9_A1 | reverse complement strand
TGGGACACCGAGACAGGCTCGGAACTCAAAACTCTCACCTGTCATAGTGGGTCGGTATATGCAGTGGCGATCGCACCCGACGGTAAAACAGCGATTGTAGCTTCACAGGATAGTACCCTGAAAATCTGGGACACCGAGACAGGCTCGGAACTCAAAACTCTCACCTGTCATAGTGGGTCGGTATATGCAGTGGCGATCGCACCAGACGGCAAAACAGCGATTTCCGCTTCATACGATTGTACCCTGAAAATCTGGGACACCGAGACAGGCTCGGAACTCAAAACTCTCACCGGTCATACTGGCGATGTAAATGCAGTGGCGATCGCACCAGACGGCAAAACAGCGATTTCCGCTTCCAATTATGACACACTGAAAATCTGGGACACCGAGACAGGCTCGGAACTCAAAACTCTCACCTGTCATAGTGGCTCGGTAAATGTAGTGGCGATCGCACCCGACGGCAAAACAGCGATTTCCGCTTCATGGGATAAAATCCTGAAAATCTGGGACACCGAGACAGGCTCGGAACTCAAAACTCTCACCGGTCATACTGGCGATGTAAATGCAGTGGCGATTGCACCAGACGGCAAAACAGCGATTTCCGCTTCCAATGATCACACACTGAAAATCTGGGACACCGAGACAGGCTCGGAACTCAAAACTCTCACCGGTCATACTGGCGATGTAAATGCAGTGGCGATCGCACCAGACGGCAAAACCGCGATTTCCGCTTCAAAGGATAAAACCCTGAAAATCTGGGACACCGAGACAGGCTCGGAACTCAAAACTCTCACCTGTCATAATGACTGGGTAAATGCAGTGGCGATCGCACCCGACGGAAAAACAGCGATTTCTGCTTCATGGAATAGTATCCCTTCAGGGAATAGTATCCCTTCATGGAATAGTACCCTGAAAATCTGGGATACCGAAACAGGCACCGAACTTAGAACCATCACCTGTCATAGTGGCTCGGTATATGCAGTGGCGATCGCACCAAACGGAAAAACAGCGATTTCCGTTTTATGGGATAACACCCTTAAAATCTGGGATTTGCTTAGCGGTAAAGAGCTCGCTAGTTTCAGCGGAGAGTATGGATTTAAGTGCTGTGCGATCGCCCCTGATGGAGTGACAGTTGTAGCGGGCGATGATTCGGGCCGGGTGCATTTCCTGCGATTGGAGGGAGTTAAACAGTTGACAGTTGACAGTTGACAGCAAGGTTTTTGTCCACATCTGTGGGTTGTAGGGAAGTATTTCGGAAAAAACCCGGTTTCTGGGGCCCCGCGATCGGGTTTTTGGGTGGATGGGCGATCGGGTTTTTGGGTTGATGGGCGATCGGGTTTTGGGTGGATGGGCGATCGGGTTTTTGGTTGATGGGGGCGATCGAATTTGAGAGAAATGTGCGATCGGGTTTTTGGGTTGATTGGGGCGATCGAATTTGAGAGAAATGTGCGATCGAATTTTTGTGGATGGGCGATCGAATTTGAGAGAAATGTGCGATCAAGTTTTTTGTGGATGTGCGATCGGATTTTTGGGTTGATGGGCGATCGGGTTTTTTGTTGATTGGGGCGATCGGGCTATAATACAGAAAACTTGACAACAAATATAACTGTCATGAGAGAGTTAATCCAACAAGAATTAGAAAAGTTCGATCGAGAACAACTCCAACAAGTATTTGAATTTATAGCCTTCCTGAAATTCCGTGCCAGATTAGTGAGTATTCCTGCGCTCGATGAAACTAACTTAGCTGAACTCTACAGCGAATTTGCCGAAGAAGACCGACAACTTGCGGAACTCGGAATCAGCGAATATTCAGAACTCCTCAAACATGAGGATTTGGCATGACAATCAGACGAGGTGAAATCTGGATTGCAAACCTCGATCCCACACAAGGTTCCGAACAAGCAGGCGTGCGTCCCACAATTATTTTTCAAAACGATACAATTTCGAGATACACAACTACTGTTATCAGTATTCCTCTCACCACAAATCTGCGCCGTGCATCTCTTCCTTCCTGTGTTTTGATTCCCGGCGGTGAGGGAGGATTGACTCAAGATTCAGTGGCATTATGCCATCAACTGCGAGTTTTGGATAAAACAAGATTGCGAAATAAAATTGGTGAAGTGAATCTAGAGATACTGGTACAATTAGAAAATATCATATTATTTACCTTGGGTTACTTGCCTTAAAAAGAGCGAGCAATTTTTATTTTTCAGAGATAGTATTTGGATCGACTTTTAGGGAAAGGGGCGATCGGTTTTTGTGGATGGGCGATCGGGTTTTTTTGGATTGATGGGGGCGATCGAATTTGATTTGTTAGTCCGTTAGTTAGTCCGCGCCAGGGGCTAGTTGGTTCGTTGCCGAGTCCGCCAGGGGTTGAAACCCCCGGCGGGCTGTGTCACAAAGCAGACAAATTTTCAGTCGGTTTCAGGCCGATCGAATTTGAGAGAAATGTGCGATCGGGCAATAAGTTGTTCACCAATAAGTGATTAATGGAAACCCGATTAGTGCGATCGTTACTTGTTTCTCGGATTCTATCAGGTTCAAAAAGATTGTGAGTAAAATAAACGGGGTTTGCGTCAGTTGTTTTTGTAAGCGAGGCTGGTAAAATGTTGGTAACATATTTTTTGGAATAGGCAATCGTGTAATAATTATGCTGCCTATCTTTTTTAACCACAACACAGCTCAATCCTTACCCCGTCTGGATTTAGGCGGGTTGTCACCCACCCAGCACACTAACAATCCTATTTTTTAATAGTCGCTTGCAAATAAAGCAGCGGGTCTTCAGCAACCCAACCCAAACCGGAATTGTACCGAACTTCAAAATGCAAATGAGATGGCGGAATGTCCCGTTTTCCCGTCATCCCGACAGTTCCCAAAACTTCTCCAGACTGCACTTTTTGACCTACTTTTACCACAATATCTTTCAAATGAGCGTAGCGGGTTTGCTTCCCCGCTTGATGGTTCACCACCACTAAATTCCCGTAATCCCCCTGCGGCCCGGCAAAGGCGACAGTCCCCTCGCCCGCCGCCAAAACCTGCGTACCCTCCGACGCCAAAAAATCTACGCCACTGTGGAAAAAAAATTCGCGCCGCGCCGGATGCAATTGCCGCCCGTAACGCAAAGCTTCCACTGCTGGGGCGGGCAGCGGAAATCCTTGCACCGATGGCGTTGCATCGGGATTGATAGAAAACCCGATCGACCTATTCACCGCAGGCACAAACACCGTTTTCCCCAAAGGCCTGCACCCATTCGCCTCAAATAGCAAATCTGCGCCCACTTTATAAGCTTCTGCCAGTTTTTGCCAATTCCAGCCCGCAGGCACTTCTACCTCGATGCCACTGTACGGAGGAATGACGATCGCACTTCCAGCAGATACTTCACCGCCCCGCAACGTCGGATTTATCCCGATCAGCGCCGCAGGAATCACATTGTACTGTCGCGCAATGCTTTCTATTGTTTCGCCCTGGGCCACAGTGTGGCGGCGCAACCGAGACATCGCCGGACTCGGGCAATCGCGGGCGGGATCGGGGTTTTCTACAGGTGTACCGGAAGGAAGATTTGCCGGTGGGATCTCGGTATTTGCCACCGTTTTCCCAACGGGTGCGATCGACCAAATTAGTGCAGAAATCAGCGGAAATAAGCGTTTAAACCTCATTATCTATATAAAAAAGTATTCATTGGGGACAGTTGACAATTTTTAAATCCTGTGAAGCTTCATATTTACAAGCTCTAGCCACCCCCCAGACTGTAAATCCCAGGCTAAGCCAAGTTAGGATGAGAATTATTAGTTTGAGTGAGTCGCTCTTGGCAAATCCGGCAAAATTGCCTGTGATGCCCATCAGCGCCTGCCTGTTAACAGCTATGTTCTTGAGGAAGCGGTACGCCCCGCCCCGCTTCCTTCCCGTCGCCAAGACAAAAATGCTTGATTGCGAACGTGTCTGCGGGGATGAGGTATCTAGCGGGAGTTATTAAATGAGTTTATCTTTTAAGCAAACGACCCTTTATGTGACTTTGCTGTCAATCGGCGGAGGTATGGGATGGTTGGGGAATCGCTATCTGCAAGGCTCAAACAATCTGGAAACCGGATTGGTTTTGCCAGTAGTGCGCCAGCAAATCCCCCCCTATCCCTCTCCTCCAGTTCTGGAAAATCGGGCGGTCGATCGCAGCAATCCCAATTTTATTGCTGAAGCAGCCGAAAAAGTCGGCCCGGCTGTAGTGCGGATTGACGCATCGAGCAAGGTGGCGAATCAAGTCCCCGAAGCATTCAAAAATCCTTTGTTTCGTCGGTTTTTTGGGGAGAATTTGCCGCAGCCGGAAGAACGAACCAAGAGAGGTACGGGTTCCGGGTTTATTCTCACTTCTGACGGCCGCATCGTTACTAATGCTCACGTTGTCTCCGGGACGGATACTGTCAAGGTGACGCTCAAAGACGGCCGCGAGTTTGAGGGTAAGGTGCAGGGAGTCGATCCGCTGACGGATGTCGCTGTGGTTAAGATTAATGCTAAGGAACTGCCGCAGGTGGCTTTGGGTCGATCGGACAATATTGTACCGGGACAGTGGGCGATCGCGATCGGCAATCCTTTGGGTCTCGACAATACCGTGACTGTGGGCATTATCAGCGCTACGGGTCGATCAAGTTCCCAAGTCGGCATCCCCGACAAGCGAGTCCGCTTCATCCAAACCGACGCCGCCATCAACCCCGGCAATTCTGGCGGGCCGCTACTCAATGACCAAGGTGAAGTAATTGGCATCAATACCGCTATCCGCGCGGACGCTCAGGGCTTGGGATTTGCAATTCCGATCGAAACCGCCAAACGAGTTGCCGATCAGCTATTCGCCAAAGGTAAAGCCGAACATCCCTATCTCGGCATTCAAATGGTCAGCTTGACTGCCGCTACCAAGGCAGAACTCAACAAACAGCTCGATAATAATAAAATTACCCTCGATCAAGGCGTAGCCGTGACGCGAGTCGTGGAAAATTCCCCCGCCCAAAAAGCCGACTTGCGCGCCGGAGATGTCATTCAAAAAGTTGACGGAATTGCGGTTAACACTCCCGGGGACGTGCAAGAACGGGTGGAAAACACTGTTGTGGGCAAAGAACTCGAACTGGAAATTAACCGTTTGGGTCAAGTTCAGAATATTAAAGTACGTCCGGGTGCTTTTCCCCTATCGGGTAGCGCAGCCGGTGGGTAATACCATTTTCGAGGTTCGATTAAAGAATGGGGAATGACTTACTGCATAAGGATTTCGATCTTACCTACAGTTGCATTCTTTTGTGACACTGGTATTTATTTGCAAACGGTGGAGGATGAAAGAT
This sequence comes from Microcoleus sp. N9_A1, assembly GCF_036701795.1. Taxonomy (NCBI): domain Bacteria; kingdom Bacillati; phylum Cyanobacteriota; class Cyanophyceae; order Oscillatoriales; family Microcoleaceae; genus Microcoleus; species Microcoleus sp. N9_A1. The sequence goes on along the minus strand of NZ_JAUBRI010000108.1, from coordinate 8,023 downwards.
AAATCTGATGCTTTATAGTCTTGGACGCAGCAACCGGGGTTTTTTACCAAAATCCTCGGTGTAGGGCGAGGGATACCCGGTTAACAGCCCGGTTTCTTAATTCCCTGTGCCTCCAGGATTCAGGATTATGGATTTTTCTGAACAACTTTCATCTTTCTGGCTTCCCCAACCCGTTGATCTTTTTACTTGTCTTTGGGCGAGTTTGTTTGAATCGAGCTGGTGCTTGCTAAATTTTCTTCTAGGTGCATCCTCTGCTCCATTTGCCTCAAAAAATAGCCTGTCATCATCGCTGAAGCTAGCAAACCTGCTAAGTTTTCGCGGTCAGTGGTAATTTCGACGTTAAAATTTTCTGAAGGCAAAACGCCGACAAGTCCTTGAACGTTATGAGAGATTATTTCTCTGATGTCGGGGCTGACGGACTTGGCGACTAGGGCTAGAACCTCCGGGGATTGGTGTTGGAGGTACTTCAGCAGTGGATTGACTGCGGTTTGTTGGGCATTGGATGTGTCAAAGTCAGGGTGAAAAACCATTTGGCGATTCTTAATTTCTGGCTGGTTACATTCTACTTCAAACTACTCGTCATTGCTTGGGTACAAATTTGCCTGAAAGTCAATTTGCAATTGTTTTGGGAGTTGGTCTACTTGAAAGTACCGATGAAATTTCTCGGTAACTTGTAACCAATACGACCGCCCCTCAGCCGGCCGCCGTTTGCGGACGAAACCCATTTCTACAAGTTCCTGCACTTGTTGGTAAGCTCCTGAACCTCGCAAGTTAACTAAATCTGGCTGAGCGATGCCGCCTTTGAGGGCGATCGCCGCTAGCGTCCGCAAAGCTCCAACACCTAATTCTGGAGGTATTAAAGTTTGCATTAAACTGGCAAACTCTTCTCTGAGTTGCAGGCTGTATCCTGTGGGGGTTTCGACGACTTCTAATGCACTGTCGCGGTGGGACGAGTCAGACATGAGTTCGATGATGGCGTCTTCGGCTTCGGCTCGATCGCACTTGGCAATCTCGGCAATTTCTGCTATTGAGACCGGCTGACCTTTTAAGTAAAGTATGGCTTCTATTGTTGTGGCTAAGCGAGTCATTTGGGAATTAGTAACGAGGAATTGGGACGTTGAAAGAAGAAGGAAGAAGCAAGAAAGAAGAAGGACTCAGGAAAACAACAGTTATCCGTATTTCCGTAACTTCCGTGTCGTGAATAATGAGAGTTAGTAATAAACATTCCCCTTACACAAATTATTAATAGTGTAGGTTAGGTTGAGGAACAAAACCAAAACTTTCAATTTTCTTTTTTTATATCAGTCCGAGACGCAGAAATATATAGGGCTTGCTGAAAAACTCAGAAAACAGCATTTAGAAAGATGAGTGAATTCGCGATCGTCTTAGCAAGATAAGTTTTATTCAAGCTTTTTTGGCAAAACATAGTTTTTACCAATCATTAAAGGCAGAAAACCTGAAAACAGGTGTTTGTTCTGAAATAGACAGAAAAAAAGCCAAAAAGCCTGCCGTAGCAGGGCGGAAAGATTCATCACCACAAAAGTTATGGCGATGGTCGTTTGAGAAGTATTATCAAGTTTGGCCATGACTCTACCAAGGCTGAATCTTCTTTTAGCTTCTCCAAATTTTTCCTCAATCAAGTTACGAATTATCTCGTCTGATTGAGCTTGTTTCTTCCTTGATTTACTAATATTTTTTGGTGGTCTTTCTAGAGGGACACCACTCATTCTTATCCCTCTTTCTTTGCACAAAACTCTATTTTTTTTCGTTCGATATATGCGATCGACCTGAATTGATTTAGGGTAAAATCCCGTGTATCTTTTGAATTCTTCTACTTGTATTTTTAAGTCTAAAGATTCGTTGAGATTATCCCAACTAATTCTGTCTAAAAACACGTAGCCGTTACGACCAATCGCTGACAGTTTTGCCCCAAATTCCACGGATTTCCCGGCTTTTCCTCTGACGATGGGGCGAATATGTGGTTGTGTTAAACTTACCCAAGCTGTCCTGAATACTCTGTTCTTTCTTTTCATACATCGATAACTCTTGACGGTATACTTCTGTGGCTACGAGCAGCTTTTTATAATCAGATTTACTCAGCAACTGTAGCTGACCTATTTCATCGATGTGAGCCAAATTTCTTTTGATATATTGGAGTTGTTTTTAATCCCTTTTCTTCGTACTTTTCTTGATGGTTTCCGGTTTTTGGCTACTCCACCGGTATTCTTTTCTGGCTGTGTTTCGATAGGTTTTTGGTTTTTTTTACGGGTGACTGAATTTGAGTGTGTAGAGCATCTATAGCCTTTCTCACAAAGATGAGGTATCATGTTACTGACACTCATGAGGGTCAAACAGAGAAGACACGAACGAGCGACTGAACTAGAATTACATGGTTACGCACAAGCCACGGGAAAGCGATAGCACACATAATAACATTTTTCTGACAGCACGAAGAAGTTGACTCACAAAAAGTAAACTTGTACTCCTCTTCATACATTGTTAAAAATGAAAACTTATTCGATTGATTTTAGGCAAAAAATCCTTGATACTTATCATGCTGAACCCATTTCACAAAAAGCAATAGCTAAGCGTTTTTCGGTAGCCCTGAGCTTTGTACAAAAATTGCTTAAACAGTATCGTGAAACAAAAAACATTGCTCCCTGAACTGACCGATGTGGAGCCAAAGGCAAACTTAATGCGGAGCAATTACTCATTTTGGCGGAATTGATTGAAGAAAATAATGATGCAACCCTTGAAGAACTCCGTCCCAAACTTTATGGGAAAATTGGATTTTCCGTGAGTAGAGCAACAATAGGAAGAATGATAAAACTCTTAGACATAACTTTCAAAAAAAAAACTCTCTTCCCTTCAGGTAAAGGAACTGAGCGAGTTCAAATCCTGCGATGTGAGTTTTGGGAAACAATTAAAAATATTAGTTTTAAAGACTTAATATTCATTGATGAATCTGGAGTTAATTTGGCAATGGTTAGGTTATATGCTAGAGCTTTAAAAGGTGAAAGAGCCAAGGGGCCAAGACCAACTTGCGCGTGGCAAAAATGTGTCAATAATTGGAGCAATGTCAGTTAATGAAATCTTAACATCCGTTAATCTAATAGGTGGAACTGATGCAATTACATTTGAAGCTTTTATTATCAGAAAACTTGTGCCAAAACTATGGAAAGGTGCTTGTGTAGTGATGGACAATTGTTCTATTCACATGGGAGAAGAAGTGAAAAAAGCGATCAAAAAAAAAGGGGCAAAATTAATATACTTATCACCTTATTCACCAGATTTTTCACCAATTGAAAATCTGTGGTCAAAACTTAAAATTATTCTCCGTTCTAGGAAGACTACTAATTATCAAGAATTAGGAAAAGCCATTGAGTTTGCGTTCGAGCAAGTTACATCAGAAAATATTTTTAACTGGTTTACACACTGCTGTTATTGTACCTCATCTTTGTGAGAAAGGCTATATGATTTTTTCGGTATGTTCTCTTGCTTGATTTAATAGTCCTAAGTCTGTCGGATATTTAATGTCGGCTGGCGCGCAGGTTGCGTCTAATATTAATCTTCCTTGATTTTTAGGCTCATTTATTTCTGATGATTTTTTTTCGACTTCCTCTCCTGGCAGTTCTGTCTGCTCTTTGACCATTTTTTCATTGATTTTATTGACGAGATTGACACCTATTCTCTGCCTAAAATGAACGAACATAGATGAGTCGAATGGTGCTTGACTACTATAGGTTGTTATGCCTATAAAGTATTGTAGGTATGGGTTTTCCCTTATTTGTTCGCCCTGTTTCGCGATCGCTAGTTCCTAATCTTTCTTTAATTATTAATGCTCCCAATGCCATCCGAAAAGATTTAGCTGGAGCTCCCATATCTACGGATAAATTTAGAGCATATTCTACTTCAAATTCTGACCACGGAATTAGTTTTGCCATGATTACCCAACGATTATCATCTGACAATTGCCCCTCGAAGGGGAGGTCAAAGTTGGATGGCTCTTTTGGGGTTGGGTCAACTTTTCGGTACATTACGAAAGTGATGGTGTGATCGGCTTTTGACTCATTTGAGCTGCGAGTCTTACACATTATCAGCGCCTAAACGAGCCAAAGTCTTTTGATGTAAGGGTTTTAGGCTTATTCAGCAAGCCCTATATAACGTTTCTGGCTCTCCTGAGTTTATGGTATAAAATAGATCAACCAATACAGATGACGGGGTTATGACCGATTTATGGTAAAAAAAGGTAATTGCTCAACCCCCTTGACAAGAAGACGAGATAGACATTAGATAAAGGAATGGAAAAACTCCCCGACTTAAAGCAACTATCGAACGAGGCAAAAGAAGCCTTGATAGTAGAGCTATGGCAAGAAATCCAAAAACTCAGCGCAACATTAGCCACCTACGAACCTTGCGCCAGAGCCATCTCCCAAAAAAACTAGCAAAAATTCCAGCACTCCGCTGTCCAAAGGATTCAAGCCCAACATCAAGCCAGCGAAAATTGAGGGGATAAAAAGACAAAGAAGCCTACGAATAGTAGGAGGGAGAAGAGAACTACACCCTCATCCCGACCAAACAATCATCGCTCAACTGAAAAATTGTCCTCAGTGTGGAGAGAAAGTCACCGCCACCGCCCAGAAGTTACAATCCGTCTACGAAAAAATCGAACTACCCCCAATTCGCCCGATCATCACTCGAATCGAACGTTATGGTGGTCGGTGTGCCTGCTGTCAGACCGAGTATGTTGCACCTGTACCATTGGGAATGGAACCAGGCTCACCGTTTGGCAGTTCAATTCAGGTTCTTCATTACTTACTATGCTAAATCAATAGCTAAATAAGTAAAAAAAATTGAATAAATATGTCAAAATGTAAATCAAGTCCTTGTCCAGGTTGATATTTGGGCTAGTTTAATTGTTAATCATAAATAGTCACAATAGTTTTTGAGAGCGAATTACAGTCATGACCACAAAAAAGGGTACTAAAGTTCTAACAGAGCTCCTGAATATACAAGGAATTAAAGTAACTCAAATGAGTCAACAACCAGGAATTGGAATAATATTACAGGTGGAGTCAACCGAGCGAGAAAGTCATTGTCATCATTGCGGGACAAAAAGTAATAGATTACATCAAAATCATCGATATGTAGTAAAAGATTTATCGTGGGGAGAGCAGCCAGTATTTTTAGAAATAAACAGGCGACAGTTTAAATGTAAAAAATGTGGCAAACCATTTAGCGAAAAATTAGACTTTGTGAACAACCGAAGAACTTATACAAAACGACTAGCAAATAGCACAATCAAATCATTATTGTCAAGTGATATTCACAGTGTAGCAAAACAAGGAGTAGTGACAACAGAAGAAATAGAAAGAATGTTGTCAGATGCTTCAGAAGAATTATCGTCAAGACCATCAACTTTAAAAAAACTAGGAATTGATGAAATAGCTTTAAGAAAAAGCCAAGGAAATTACTGTGCCGTATTAATAGACTTAGAAACATCTAAATTAATTACAATTGTCAAAGGCAGAACACAAGCTGAAATCGAGCCAGTCCTTAAATCATGGGGTTCAGAGGTTTTAGAAAAAATAGGAGAAGTAAGTATAGATTTGTGGAAAGGTTACAAAACCCTAGTACAAAAATTTATGCCAAATGCTCAAGTAGTAGCGGATAGATTTCATGTAATGGTACAAGTAAACAATGAGTTAGACACACAAAGAAAGCGTGAAAGAAGGCAAGTAATAGATTCTATCAAAAAATCGAAGTCGCCCAAAAAAATAGCAAAATATCAAGAAATATTAGAGGGAATAAATGACAGCAAATATTCGTTACTAAAGAATGAAACGAGTTTAAAGGAAAAGCAAAAGCTCAAATTAACGTCAGTTCAAAAAGTGTGTCCTGCCCTCGCAGAAATGCATAAATTAAAAGAAAAATTCCGAAAAATATTTGAAAAAATAAAAAATAATTGGTTCAGGGGATTGTTGAGAATTGGGAGCTGGCAGAAAAGAGCCAAACAATATTTTCCTGAAAGTGTGAAGACTATTACCAATTGGCTTGATGAGATAATTGCTTACTTTGATCATAGAACAACAAGTGGTGTTGTTGAGGGTATCAACAACAAGCTCAAGTTAATAAAACGTTCTGCGTATGGTTTTAGGAATTTTGAAAATTACAAAAATAGATGTTTACTTACTTGGCATTTTAATTGTTAGTTTAGCATGCCAAGTAAGGAAGAGCCTCAATTCAAAGCTCGCGTCACATATCTCCGTTACACTCATGCCATTAGCTACGAACGGCTATCGTCCATATTGGCATCGGTTTTTGGACTCAAGATTTCCGAAGGAGCAATCGCAAACCTGTTGGCAAAAGTTAAAATCAGTTTAGACGATCAAGTAAGTCAAATACTGCAACGGTTGCGGCGGGCAAAATTAATTTGTTCAGATGAAACGAGTGCCAGAGTTAACGGACAGAACCAATGGGAGTGGGTGTTTCAGAACCAGGATGTTTGTTTACACGTAATCCGTCCGAGTAGAGGAACAGGGGTAATAAACGAAGTTCTCGCAGAACATCGTCCCGATATCTGGGTGTCAGACTTATTTAGGGCTTGCTGAATAATCGCTCGCATATTGCGTCGTGAAAGGTTTCGAGTACGCGATCGAGAATAAAGTGCAAAATAAACAGGTAAAATAGGTCAAAACCCGTGCATCACCCAGTGCGAAAGTGTACAGAAAAGCTGAGCTTGCTCCCGCCTCACCCTCCGACTTTGAACTCCCCTCATCTGGAAGGTTGTCACTAGATAACCGTTGGGTAAAAATGGCCCAAGTAATCCCGTGGTCAGAATTTGAAGCAGAATATGCTAAAAATTTCCCCACAGAAATGGGGGCACCAGCCAAATCCTTTCGGATGGCGTTGGGAGCATTAATTATCAAAGATAAACTGGGAATCAGCTCCGAGTGAAACTGTCGAACAGATCCGTGAAAACCCCTATCTACAATACTTTATCGGTCAATCAAGCTACAGTAACGAGCTGCCATTTGATCCATCACTATTAGTTCACTTTCGACGGGCGTATTAGTCCCAACCTAATTAATAAAGTGAACGAACGAATGATCGAAAAAATGCGCGAAATCACCCCTGCAAAAACAAAAAAAAAGGATTCGGACAAAAATGAGTCATCCCATCGCGGAAAATTAATCATAGATGCGACCTGCGCCCCAGCCGATATTACCTATCCGACCGACTTAGGACTATTAAACAAAGCCAGAGTCCATACAGAAAAAATTATAGACATCCTGTATAAACAGATCAAAGATAAAACCAATAAAAAACCAAGAACCTACCGTAATCTAGCAAGAAAAGACTACTTAGCAGTAGCCAAACAAAGACGGCCCACCCGAAAAAAAAGAAGACAGGCAATGAAAAAACAACTTCAATATATCAAAAGAAACCTAGCTCATATTGAACAGCTAATTGAGTCAGGCGCGACCCTAGAAAGTCTGAACAAAAAGCAATATAAAACCTTGCTAGTCCTCACAGAAGTTTATCGCCAACAGCAATGGTTATTTGACAATAACAAACAGAGCATAGAAGATAGAATAGTAAGTTTAAGTCAACCCCACATCCGCCATATAGTCAGAGGAAAAGCCGGGAAAAGCGTATAGTTTGGAGCTAAACTATCAGCGAGCTGTTTTGAAGGATATGTATTTTTAGACCGGACGAGCTGGGATAATTTTAACGAATCAGGAGACTTAAAAGCACAAGTAGAAGCATATCGTAGGTTCACGGGGTATTATCCCAGGGGGAACACATCTTATTGAACACTGTTCATCAGTGATGAGTATATTTTAAGAGAAATTCACCATTATTAGAACCTTATAAACACACTTTGTAATGACTTTTAAGAGAAAAGAGGAACTGATTAATGGTGGTTTTTACTTACGGCAATTTTTGAGACAATAAAAAGCTTACAACCACTGTTTACAAGTTGTATAATAGTTAGCAATGAGTTGTTCGTGAGAATTTA
>NZ_JAUBRI010000107.1:0-14930 GCF_036701795.1 Microcoleus sp. N9_A1 | reverse complement strand
GGTTTAACTGCTTATCAATCCATTCAACAAGCTCTCTCTATTGATGGCTCCCTTTTTTCCCCTAGTTGAGCAATTACGAACTTTCTTATGACTAAAATTCACGTTGCGATCGCAATTTTGTACCAAGACGGCAAGTTTCTCTGTCAGTTGCGGGACGATATTCCTCATATCAGGTATCCCGGACATTGGGCTTTGTTTGGCGGACACTTGGAACCGGGGGAAACGCCGGAAGTTGCTGTAGTGCGGGAATTATCAGAGGAAATTGGCTATGCTCCTGCAAGTGTTTCTTTTTTCTGTTGTGATATCGAAAAAGATGTTGTTCGCCACGTTTTTCATGCACAACTTAGTGCGGATGTCAAGGATTTAGTTTTGCTTGAGGGGTGGGATATGAAGTTGTTGACACCGGAGCAGATTCGGGCGGGAAAATGCTTTTCTGAGCAGTCAGGAGATGTGCGGCCTTTTGGCATCGCTCACCAGCGTATTTTATTGAATTTTATTGAGTCGATTTGAGAAAATTTCTCCGCACCCTAGATGGGAGCGGTTTGAGCTAGGGGATAAGCTGACGCGCATCTAAATTTGACAATCAAATTCGAGGAAATTCTTTTGGGGTGGGCGTCCCGCCCGCCCCAAAATACAATTTAGATGCGTAACAGCTTATTCGTAAGGTGCGCCCGGTGGTACACCCTACATTGCAGGGGTTTTAAAAGTTAAGAGCGAGCCGCAATCATTCCCGTTTGGCGCGCGTAGTCAAACAGCCCTCCGGCATCTATTACCGGGCCTACTTCTCCTAAAGGTTTGAGCGAGAAAGTTCGATCGAGAGTGTGGTTGACAATTACCTCTGCTGTAAAGTCGATCGTCACTTCTTGGCCGGTTACAAACAAGTCGCAGAGCCGCTCGACTGATTCGATCGGGTACAATTCGCCAGTAGCCGAGCAATTGCGAAAGAAAATGCGTGCGTAAGACAAAGCCACCACTGCTGTGACGCCGGCGGCCCCCAGAGCGATGGGAGCGTGCTCCCGCGAAGAACCGCAGCCAAAATTTTCGCCCCCTATTATAATCGGATACCGGGTTTTCTGTTCACCGGATTCGATAAACTTACCGTAGCGATCGGGCAACCCAATCATCGCATAACTGCCTAGTTTCTCGTACTCATCCGGCTTCGAGGGAACCAGGGTCAGGTATTCGGCCGGGATAATTTGATCTGTATCGATGTTGTCGTCTACAACAAAAATTTGACCGCTAATTACTTTACCCATAGTTTATTTCCTGTTAGCCTCGCTCGATGCTGTGGTGATAATTTTAAGTGGATCGGTATGCAAGATTTGCATCTGTTCATTTTAACCTGGCAGTGTCAGTGATAACCTGTATGAATAAAAATTAGATCCGAGACTTTGGGTTAACAATTAACAATTGCTAAGCGTCAAGATAGTTTTATGGCAAATCCAATAGATGACATTGCTCGACAAGCTCGCGAGGGCTCGGTTGCATCGATTATTCAAATCCTTAATGACGAACTGGCACAGGTAGGGGTCAGGGCCCGAGCTGTGTTTGCCGACGGGGTGCTGCAACTGCTGTGCGAAGCTGCAACACCCCAACTGCTCGAAGAGTCTAGTTTGGTCGATCGAGTCCGAGAAATTTTGGAACGCATTTCGCCCCACAATATTCGCCGAGTCAACATCAATAGCCGGCTTGTCCGAGAACACCAACTGCTGTGGCTCGAAGAAATTAGTCGCGATCCGGATAATCAACTGTTGTGGTCTCAACAAATTAAACTCCGAAAGCCGAATTTGTTCAAGCGTTTAGCCACCGCCCATCACGAACGACAAGCTCTCGCCGGCAAGCGGGCTTTGCCGAGAATGGCTATACCTCGATCGATGCAGCAACCGCGGCAATTTCAGCGCGGTATCGTCGGCGGCATCAGCTTGACCGTGCTGTTGCTTGCAGCAGCAGCCGCTATCCACAAAGGACTTAATTCCCAAGTGCCAAACAGCACACAAGCCACCACCCAAGCAGTTGCCACTGCCCCTTCCTCGGAGGCAAAACCTGCTTTGAAAATTTCTAAGGAGACTGTTAATTCTGCTGTGGACTCTTTTGCACAAGCAGTGCGAGTAGCCGAACAAGCAGCCACCGAGGGCAAAACCGCTCAATCTCGCGAGGATTGGTTAGTCGTAGCTGCTAAGTGGCAGCAAGCTTCCGATTTGATGGCCGCCGTGCCTTCCAAGCATCCCCGCTACACAACGGCTCAGAACCGGACGGCACTTTACCGCCAAAATAGCGATAAAGCCCAACAGGTAGCACAAAATAAGTAAGCAGGTAAGTGGGATAAATTTAACCCTAGACTTCGCTGCGCGGCTCTAGGTGTTGTGAAAAATGAGTTTTTGAGCAAAAACTCGAAAACTCTTAGCTATGTTATGAGTGATAATTTTGGGATTTGGAATTTTTGCGATCGGCGTCACTGGATCGGCGGATTTGTATCACAATAAAAATTTGTTAGGATCACAAGCTTAAATAGGAAACATCACACAGTGAGAAGAGGGGTGTCACTAAGCGGTCTCTAGAAAAGCTTCATACTACTAATAACCGTCAAAATTAGCGGGAATGGGATTGATAATCATCCGGTAAAGGATGGTAAAGTTCATCCCGTACAGATCGAAGGGTAGAAAACAGGAAAATAGAACTCGGTCAGATCTGGGTATATTTTTACATATCGAGCGACCCGCCGACCGGCTGCACAAACACAGAAAGCAGGCTCATAACAGTCAAGCCGACAGTTATGGAGAGGTTCTAGATTGGCAGCGGGAGCCGGCTCAAACATCTTAGAATAAAGGCTTGGTTGCCATGATCAATCGCCAGGGAAATCAAGACTTTACTTCGATCGACCGATCGCCGTCAGAGTCTTGCACTTTGCATTTACCGCAAATCGCAGAACCAGTATCAGTCCAAAAATTTCTGGATCGTCTTATGCAGTACCAGGTCGATCCTGCCCTTCTTGGGCGACAAATTTGCCAAATTCTCGCCACCAGCTTTGATCGAGAACTCCTGCTGCTGCAAATAGCCAATACTTTGGGGGTTGCATGGGGGGCAGATTTCTGTTTGGTTACTGCTGTGGTTGACCAAAAAGTAGTACATCCGAATGCTTACTGGCAAAATAGCAGCGATGTCTCCTATGTTGCCGGTGTTGCCGATTCCACTGCAACACCGGAACACCCCCAAACCACAAGATTAAAATCGCCTAGCATATCACTCGAACATCCCGCTTGGGCAAACGTCCTAGCAGACGGCGAGATAGTGGCGATATCCGACTATCTTGGTAGTCCGGCAGCGTCATCGCCCAATTCCCCTATGACTCCGCTGCCTTTTCGGGCAATTTTGGCAGGGCCTGCGCGATTTGGAGGGGCTGTAAATGGCATGATGATTGTTGGTAAGTCGCAACCTCACGAGTGGTCGGTAGCCGATCGGCAGCGCCTTGAAGCAGCATCAGACGTGATCGGCATTGCTATTTCTCACCTTCAAAAAACTCAAGAAATTGCCAGCTTAAACGAACAGTTACAGCGACAAGCTAAATATAAAAATCTACTCATGTCAGTTGCTGCCTCGATCGACACAAATTCAGAAGTTGATCGAATATTGCAGCAAGTTCTTGAAAATACCGTCCATACCCTGGAAGTAGATAGAGGCCAAATCCTGCTCTTGAAATATACAGATCCTCTATTTACAACTCGCTCCCCCAATCAAACTCCCAAAGCGAAAGTAGAATTAGTTTGCGAATCTGTTGTAAAAAAAGATCCAAACAAACAGGCAAGATCACAAAGCGCGGTCGGCAAAAAAAGCTCAACATCCAAAACAAAAAACAAGGATAAAACTGCTAATTCCCAATCCAGAATCCCCAACTCAAAACCAAATAACTCTCCCGCTTTTTGGCTGTCAGAATCTAATTTGTGCCACCAAGCATTCCACAACGCACCCAAACCCCTCGCCCTCGCTGACGCAGGCGCATTAATCGGCAAAGAACAAGAGGCAGCCACAGAAATTTTGAAACTCCAAGGCATTCGCGGCTTGCTGCTGGTTCCCCTCACGGGCGGCAGCCGCCAGGAAACAGTTTTGGGTTTCTTGGTTTTGCAGCACTCCGAGCCGCGCGTTTGGAGCCCGGAAGAATTAGAAGTTCTCGAATCAGTCAGCGCTCAAGTGAGCAAGATGATTATCCAAACTCAAACGCTTAAGGAATTGCAAACCGTAGTTTTAGACAGAACCTCTCAGTTGCAGCAAAGTCTAGACCTGCAGGGGAAACTGTACGAACAATCAGCCAATCAGCTAGAGCAAATGCGGAAATTGAAGCTGATTAAAGACGAGTTTCTCAGCACTCTGAGTCACGAGTTGCGTACCCCCTTAACAATCATGAAGCTGGCGATTCTGATGCTCAAACAAGCTGAACTGCCGTCAGCGAATCGGACTAAGTATCTCGACATTCTAGAACAGCAGTGTTCTAAGGAAACTGCTCTGGTTAATGATTTGCTGGCCCTCAAGCAGTTTGAGCCTCAGCAAGTCCCGATTTCTCTAAGCAAAATCGATCTCAACCTTTTATTTCAAGATTTAGTTAGGGATTTTGAAAAACAGTGGGCGGATAAGCAATTAACTCTGAAGGTGGATTTGCCCAAGTTGACCCCTTGCTGGGAAACTGACCCCGACATTCTCAATCGGGTAATGCTGGAACTGCTGACGAATGCTGGAAAATACTCTGCTTCTGGAACGGCGGTAGTTTTGGAGGCGTCTGAGGCAGCCGGCTATATTGTCCTGAACATTTCTAATTTCGGGCGCGGCATTTCTGCTGCTGATTTGCCCCACATCTTTGACAAGTTCCGCCGTGGCACTGGCATTACTGACCAAGCTATCGCCGGTACGGGTTTGGGTCTGGCTCTGGTAAAGTGTTTAGTGCAGCACTTGAATGGTACTATTGATGTGTCTAGCTGTCCGGCAGAAAGTTCAGAAGCTGACAATTTGTGGCGCACATCTTTTACTTTGACTCTGCCGCAATTTGCGGCGGAACTCTGTAATGTAGAAGAATAGTTCGGTTGAGAAGCTGCTGGGAATTGGCAGCGAACAGGCGAAACTAGAAGACTTGCCAGAAGAGGGAGATTTGGAAATGCCGTAAACGCTACCAAGTCCTCTGTTTTGAATGGTTTGTCTGGTTGCCGTCTAAATTGCCGGTTCTCGATTGCTGATTTCCCCAGGACTTATATTCTGTCTGGTTATTGGCTTGTAATTAGCGCGTGTTTGTAGTAAGTACGACTGTCCTCTATTTATTATTAATTAATCAGGACTTGCATTACTTACTAGGAACTTAATTATAATTGTATAGTCGGAGATGATATTACGCAGTATCGACCAAAGAAACTGAGTTTTTTAACTGTTTCAAAGGCCTCCAACCCGTCTTTTCGTACAAGCCGGTTTCTGCGTCCTGGATTGTCCCCTAAAAATTGTCACGGTGCATGGAATTCGATCGCCAATATTATGCTCACAAAAGCTGCACCTAAAACCCTGCGTTGGCAACGTTCTAAATATTCGCCACTGGCACGGCAAATAGACATTTTTGCAGCGGCGGGAAAGTTTATGTTTTTTTTGTGGTGGGACGCACTGCTGCAAAATAATTCGCCTCATACTAGAAGAATTCGCGCTCATTGGTTGGTTAATACTTTGCTGAATTTAGGCCCGACTTTTATTAAAATCGGGCAGTCTCTCTCGACTCGGGCAGATTTGCTGCCGCTTGAGTATGTGAAGGAACTCGAACAGTTGCAAGATCGGGTTCCTCAGTTTAGTTCCGAAGAGGCGATCGCTCTTGTAGAATCAGAGTTAGGCAAGGATATTTATGCTTTGTACCGCGATTTTGACCCGTCGCCCATCGCTGCTGCGAGTCTGGGACAGGTGCACAAAGCAAGGCTGCACACCGGGGAAGATGTGATTGTAAAGGTGCAGCGTCCGGGTTTGGAAAGTTTATTTGATTTGGATGTGAAGGCGGTGCGCCAAGTGATGCGTTTTTGCGATCGCTATTTGCCTGGGACGCGCAAATATGACCTGGAATCTATTTATCACGAGTTTTTTAAGATTTTATATCAAGAAATTGACTACGTGCAAGAAGGTAAAAATTCCGATCGCTTTAGCCATAATTTTCGAGAATATCCTCAAGTTATCGTCCCGAAAGTCTACTGGCAATACACGACTAAAAAAGTGCTGACTCTAGAATACGCACCCGGCATTAAGGTGGACGATCGCATTAGTTTAGAGGCGATTGGAGTGGATATTGTGAAGCTCAATCAACTCGGAATTTGCTGTTATTTGAAACAGTTGTTAATTGACGGTTTTTTTCAAGCTGATCCGCATCCGGGAAATTTGGCGGTGACAGAAGATGGTAGCTTAATTTTTTATGATTTTGGGATGATGGCTGAGGTGAAGTCTCTGGCTAAAGACCAAATGGTCAAGACTTTTTTTGCTGTGATGAGAAAAGATACTGACGAGGTACTCAATACTTTAATTACGATCGGCTTAGTTGAGCCGATGCCGGATATGATGCCGGTACGCAGGCTGATTGCTTTTCTGTTGGATAAGTTTATTGATAAGCCGATCGACTTTCAAGCTTTTAATGAAATTAAGAACGAACTTTATATCATGTTCGAGCAGCAACCGTTTCGCTTGCCTGCTGAAATGATGTTTATTGTCAAGTCCGTGACGACTCTCGACGGCATTGCTAGAACTCTCGACCCTAACTACAATTTCATAGCATCCGCTCAGCCTTTTGTCAAGAGTATTGCGGTGAGCAAGGGACGGGGAAATGCGATCGGAGAATTGGCAAGGCAAGCGCGAAGTTTTATTACATATAAATTACGACAGCCGAGTAAATCCCAAGTTTTTCTCAACCGTTTGGAGCAGCGAATTGAAGAGGGCGAACTGCAAATTAGAGTGCGAAATCTAGAGAGCGAAAGAGCATTGAAACGCATTAATTTAGCCCTAAAAACTCTAATTTTCGCTTGTTTGACTGGTTTTGTGTTTTTGTCGGGTGCAGTGCTGCTAGTGGGCGGATATCAAACGGGGGCGATCGCAGCTTTTGCGGTTTCGGGATTCGGTGGCTTGTTTGTGTTGCGATCGTTGTTAGACTTGTTGGTTAAGGAAAAGCTTGATCGAATAGTCGATCGATAAATATACTGGGTAATTGGGAATTGCGATCGTAAGCTGCTACGCATTTAAATTGAATCCAGATCCTGGCTCTCCGGCCCGTTCCACAATAGCACACGGTCGGCTGACGTTGGTACTGGAAAGTAAACTTGTTAATATAATTTGCGACTTTAGGTAGGGGCGGATTCTCAAAGCACAAAGTTATACTCCTAACATATATTAAATGCGATCGCCCGCCCCTACAAAAAATGTACGCCCAAAAATTGCTAAAACCAGACGGCCGCCCACTCACACTGTACAGCCGCTACCCAATCCCAGAAGGTATCGTGGCCGTAAGTCCCAGCAATGAACCCGTAGAGGCAAACCCCCACTTTCGCTGGCATCCCTTGCGGGGGGAATGGGTAGCATACGCCAGCCACCGTCAGGGAAGAACTTTCATGCCGCCGCCGGAATACAACCCGCTGGCTGCGACAATTAACCCCAAGTTTCCGACAGAATTGCCGCCGGGAGATTACGATGTAGCAGTGTTTGACAACCGCTTTCCCTCGATGACTTTGCAAGCAAAAAACGCACCTGCAAATATTGTCGAAACTTTGCCAGCTAAAGGCATTTGCGAAGTCGTTGTTTTCACTCAAGATCCGCTGGCTTCCTTGGGCGCTTTGGAGTTATCTCATTTGGAATTATTGTTAGAAGTATGGGCCGATCGCACTTCAGTTATTGGCAGCAATCCCGAAATTGAATACGTCTTGCCCTTTGAAAATCGCGGGATCGAAGTCGGAGTAACTTTGCACCATCCCCACGGTCAAATTTATGCTTATCCGTTCGTGCCACCGGTGCCGGCACGGATGTTAGAATGTCAATCGGTTTACTATCAAAAAAACAGTAGCGGTTTGCTGCAAGATTTGATTCAAAAAGAGATTTCCGACAAACAGCGAATTATTTATTTAGACGAAGAGGCGATCGCCTTTGTCCCCGCTTGTGCCCGCTACCCTTACGAAGTGTGGATAGCCCCGATCGCCCCCGCTGCTACATTTATCGATTTGACGGAAAAACAGCGGCAATCACTCGCTAAAGCCTTAAAAACAGTCACCCTTAAATACGACGGTTTGTGGCATCGCCCCTTCCCTTATTTGATGGCTTGGTTTCAAGGGCCCACAGACGGGAAACCCCATCCAGAAGCGCATTTGCACGCCCAATTTTATCCGCCCTATCGATCGAGCGATCGATTAAAATACCTAGCAGGAACCGAACTCGCTGCCGGAATGTTTGCCAACGACGCTTTACCCGAAGAAAAAGCTAAAGAATTGCAAGCAGTATCCGTCAATCTATTTTAGATTTTAGATTTTAGATTTTAGATTGAGGAAATGCTGACTAAAATAATGGATTGTCTTCCTTCTTCGTGGGGTGTCCCGCCCGCCCTAAAAATATAATTTAGATGCAAGAAAGCAGATGATAAACTCATTCAACAAAGAAGTCGATACAAAACTCGAATTCATCCGCAAAGCCTTAACCGAAACAAAAGCGATCGCCCTTCGCTTGCGAGGCACTGACTGGTTTGCCTGGGCCACAGCCGGCGGTTCCCATACAGTATTGCTAACTGCAGAAACCGGAGTTGCAGAAATATTAATTACTGCCGAAAACGCTTGGGTTCTCACCGATGAAATCGAAGCTCAACGCTTGCAGGACGAGGAATTGCCAGCCAACTTTCAAATGTACATCTATCCTTGGGCTGATGTTGCACAGCGCGAAGCTTTTGTCAAAGAAATTACTGGTGGCGGTAACGTCATGAGCGATCGGCCAAATGCCCAAGAAACACCAATAATCGGATCTTTACAGTCTCGCAAACAGGCAATGATGTCAAGCGAATTAGAGCGATACCGGCGAGTCGGGCGTTTAGCCAGCGAAGCGATGACAGAGGTACTTTCTGCAGCCAAACCAACATGGACAGAATATCAGTTAGCGGGAGCCGGTGCAGAGGCTTTGTGGGCGAGAGGTTTGCATCCAGCACTTACCTTAGTTGCTGGAGAAAGGCGTTTGCCGCTGTACCGCCACGCCACAGCAACCGCCGAACAAATTGGACGACAAGCAATGTTAGTATTTTGCGCTAGGGGATGGGGTTTGTATGCAAATTTAACCAGATTTGTCTGTTTCGATTTTCTTGGAGAAAAGCATTCAGAGTTGCACCGACAAGTCAGAGAAATTGAAGCAGCGGCGCTAAATTTGTGTCGGCCGGGAGTAACGCTGAATGCGGTTTATGATACGCTTAAAACTGCTTACGAAGAACACGGATATCCTCAAGCAATTGTGGAACACCATCAAGGCGGAACTACCGGATATTTGGCACGGGAAATTGTGGCTAATCCAGCTACTTCAGATATTTTGGTAGCAAATATGGCTGTGGCTTGGAATCCTAGTTTGTCAGGAGCAAAAATTGAGGATACATTTGTAATTCACAGCGATGGAACCTTGGAAAATTTGACTTTTGATCCGAATTGGCCGAGTGTAGAAGTAGCGGGAAGGTTGCGGCCAGTACCGCTGGAAATATGGCACGATCGACCGTAGTCAATTTAACTTATCGCTCTAAGCTGTTGTGGCACTTAAATTTTCTGTCAAAAAAAATCAAAGTCTTGTGGGGTGTCCCGCCCGCCCTGAATATGCAATTTAAATGCGCGACAGCTTAGAGAAAAAAAGTACACTAAGCTAATCCGCATTTAAATTGCATAGTAAAATAAATTTTTCCTCTTGTGGGGAGTAGGGGTTGGGCATCCTGCCCGCCCTCAACATACAAATTAAATGCACAACAGCTTACCCTACAAAACGCATTAAATTGAGTTCGGAACGCCGTACTTAATGTTTTGTTACATACTGATGATTTTTCCCACCAACTTACTTAAGCAAAAACACTGCTAAATAAAGGTTTCCAGGACTTGTAGTTATGTAAAAGATTTTTCAAAAGCGGGAAAGTCTCACTCCGTATTGGTTTGGATCGGAACGATAGCGAGCATACGGCGGAAGTTCCGCTCACTTTACCCCACAGCCCTGTCTTTTAGTCTGCAGTTTCTAATTCCTCTAATTCTTGCGTAGACTGCCATCCAGCTTGCCAGAGCGATCGGTCTTTAAGCTGTGCGGCGTTCAGCCAAAAACGCACATTTGGATCGCAAGCCGCCACCATTTCTGCAAATACCCATTTACCTTCGTTTTTTCGGTTGACCACTTGAAAGTGTCGCCACCCCCAAGTTTTTTGGTGTGAAGTCCATCGGGAACCAACTAAATAAGGAAATTTTTGTTTTTTGCTCACAGTATTTTTGTGGAATAAATATATTAGAAAGCAAGTGAATTGTAATAATTAGTTCTGTTTGATGATATTAGTTCCCTTTTAAAGCTCGTCAAATCCTCTCCCCCTCTCCCCATCTCGAACATAACAGATAATATAGAGCCGCTGCAGCTTACATGAGAGTTTACCTAAACTCTATCTGCAAGTAGATGCGTTTATTGTAACTTGGAGCATTTCCCCCTCGGGGATCAAAAGTAAGGGCAGTTCAATGACTGCCCCTGTAATTAGTTATACCTATTGAATAGGATAATTTTTCAGGCGATCCACAAATAGCAAATTTATCCAGTACCAGCTAAATAGTGAATCTCAAATCTAAAAGCAAATAACCCAGGTTATAGTTGTGCACAATAATCCTTTCTGTGAAACTTACTCAAATCTACTTTTAGAGCAGGTTTGACGTTCACTTCCTGCTTCTACCAAGGCGGTCAGCCGCTTCTTGTCCACAGGCGTGTTTTCGAGCCCAACTTTCCCTACAAACATTTTTTCAATCTTAATCGTGTTTCATTGATCCTGTACAGCTCAATAAAAAAGCACTTTTAGGTAAGATTGACTAATTTCTTTGATTCTGTCGCTACCTCTTGATTACTTCCCTGTTAAGGCTTTTGGCCGGATAAGTCCAGAGGAAGTTGGGGAAGCCGGAGGCGAACCGCATTTGTTTGCAGCCAGAGAGTGATAGCGTGCTTCCGTTGCGGAGTCACGTACTCTCCCGGTCGGATCACGCCAGCACAGACGCCGATGTTTTTAATAAGGGTTTCTCGCTCCGATGAACTTGCACCCTGTAGCAACCTGACTTGGGCTTTGATAAAATCCACGTTCATAGCTGAAAGTAAAAGTAAGTAAAGAACTCAGTTAAATAGCGATGCTTTGGTTCCGATTGTAACTCTAAAACCACTTGGTATGAATCAAATTGATTCAACATCCCCAGGATGGGGATCGGGGCGTCTAGAGTTAGCCAACTTTATTTACTTTATCTGTTTTTGCTAGCAAAAGTGTCACTATGCTAGCAGTTTTGGCAGAATTATTTATAGTTAAGAACTGTTACAAATTTGGCTCGATTTCCACAATACGGCAGAGTTTAGTGCTAACGCTACTCTCCTGAACTCAAAAAGTTCAGCATTGTCTCCAACTCCTTCCCTTCCTAGGTTTTAGACTCCCCGATTGGGAAGTGATCGCTCGGGTAACATTCCTCTTCGATCGCCCCTCTTAACACCCGGACACTGCCACATCACCCTATTGATTTAGATCGTCCCTTAGACTTGGCTGTGGACTATAACTTCAGGCATACGTGTTGTTACCGGGGCTACAATAAGCTAGCAAGTTTTTATTCTTGTTTCTCAAGGAAATATTTTTTGGATTTTCTTGCAAAGCCCTTATTTGTGTTAATTAAGGCAGCTTTGTGATCTCCGAGCCAACGAAGACTCGCAGCTTGCGAATCCAGATATTTTGTGCTGTGTGGCGGTGAATCTGTTTCCTGAATTCATTGGGAGCGATCGCTCCTCCGCGAGAATTGCCAGTAACGGCTCATTTTGTATAATTCATAACAGATCTGTCACTGCTAATAATTTAAAAATACCACAAGTTTAAACACTCTTCCATCCGTCGATAGCTCCTAATAGCCCACAAAGAGGGATAAAAAAATTAACTCTGCCTACCCAATTTTTAAAGGAAATTTTGCCTTAGCCCTTTCCCTTAGATAGCAATTCGATATAGCCCTATTTGCTGGTTACTCAAGTTAAAATCAACTATAGATTAAGCTGATAAGCCTGCGTGATAAAATACAAAAATCAACTGTTTTAATTTGCCCTTAGAATCAACTAATTTAGGATTTGTTCATAATTAAAAATATATATATTTACAGCCATTTTTATTGTTTAAAAAACTCGTTTTTGAAGGTGGAGGCGTCGGTTTAGGGAACTCTGGGCGTCAATTAAAGATATTAATTAATCGGGGTTGCACAATTTGAGGATTATTGTGGTGAGTAGGGGTTAGCCGTCCCGCCTGCTTTTAAAATACACGCCTTCGGTCTCATGGGCACATCCACCAAAAAAAAAATCATCCCACTATTATGCAACCCCAATTAATCAGCTCATAGGATATCTTTCACTATACAAAAACCAACCGACCAGAGAGCATATAAAATCCCCTCGCGCAGAAGCTGCGGAGGGGAAATGGTGAATAAAATTATTGGTTTTCAATTATCGGTATGTAGGTCTTTTTTTGCAGTATCAAGAGGTATCGATCGAGCGAACGATCCATGTTGGTCAGTCGCTAAGATAATTTCCCGGTGGGAAACCGAGAAATTATCAACTAAATCAACCTTTTTTCTGCAGGCGTTGGAGCTTAGTTTTCCAATTGGCGATCTCCTTCTGAGCCTGCTGATAACTCTTAGTACCCGACGGCACCAGCGAAGCAGCTTCAACTGCCTCTTTCAGCTTTCCTTGAGACCCGCGCAACTGAGCAATTTTGAGAATACCTTCGCTCCACTCTCCAATTAACTGTTGAGCTTCTTCATACTTCGGCTGACCGGGTTGAATTTTATTAGCTTGCTGGATGCCTTTACTGTAAGAAGAGGCAACCCCCCGCTTAATTTGGCCCTTAGCAGCCGATAGCAAAGCAATATTTACATCCTGGTCTTTGGATAGCTCCTCCCACTGAGCGATCGCCTGTTTCGACTGATTGTAAACAGGCTGATTGACATCCGGCATCAATTTAGCCGCGCCGATCGCCCCCTGGAAATCGCCCCGAGCAGCCCGCCCGTTAGCTATATCCAAAATTGTCAAACTCCAGCGCTCAATATCCTGCTGAGCCTGCGGGTAGAGCGGATCGCTAGCCGGAATCGTTCGAGCCTTAACCACCGCTCTATTAAAACTAGAAGCCGAACCATCCTTGAGGAAAGTTTTCGCCTCAGCCCACACCTGCTGGCTGGATGGTGGCTGCTTGGTGCCACTCCCTGCTTGCACCGCCTGCGGTTGCTTCTGCGGCACTCCAGCACCAGCAAGTTTTTGAGACCCAGAGTTTTGGGCCTTCTCGGCAGGCGATCGAGGATCTGCTTCCTGCTGACCGATAAAAATTGATCTGTTGGTCAGAAAAACACCCAACAGCAGCACCAAAGCCGTAGCTCCACTCCACAAAATTAGCTGCTGTAAAAAAGACTTGTCAGACCCCCCGTTATCAGCATCCTCCGGCTTTTGCAAGTTCGGTCGATCGCCCCCCCGATCAGCAGGGGCCACAGCATTTGGCTGCGACACAGGTGGCATCTCAACCGACGAATCCTGAGCGTTGCGAACTGCCGGAGGCAGATCCATTCGAGCCATAGCCGTCGCCATTTGCGGGCGATCAAAACCATCACCCGTACCAACCGTCATATTGCCGTTGCGTCCGGCCAACGCAGCAGTTGGTATCCCTGAAGCATCCGGCAAAATCACCAAATTAGCCTTTCCCGGAGGATTCACCACCATCAAAGGTTCTTGTTTCGGACGCAAATGGTGGTCACACAGCTCCGGCAGTCGATCGCTCAAAAAACGGTCTAAACCCTTAATGGTCATGCACTGTCCCGAGCGTAGCCCCTCCAAAAGCGCCGTCGTAAAAAACCCCTGACGCAAAGCTGAAGTTTCCCGCGAAACTTGATTGGGGCGGCAAGAAAGCACCGTTGGGATTTCCAGTTCCCGCGCCAGCTCAACCGTTTGAGAGCCGATCGTTTCCCCCGCTTTCACAATCTGGCTGCGGTTC
This sequence comes from Microcoleus sp. N9_A1, assembly GCF_036701795.1. Classification (NCBI taxonomy): domain Bacteria; kingdom Bacillati; phylum Cyanobacteriota; class Cyanophyceae; order Oscillatoriales; family Microcoleaceae; genus Microcoleus; species Microcoleus sp. N9_A1. The sequence goes on along the minus strand of NZ_JAUBRI010000107.1, from coordinate 703 downwards.
ATATCAACCAGAACCAATACCGTTTCCGTAGGAGCATTTTTCAGAGTATTCAACAGCAACTCTACCGGAATCCCCGTACCCTGAATGTCAGCCGGATTGCCGTCAACCGGCATCAAATAATCCTTACCTTCATAGCTGACACCGTAGCCGCTAAAAAAACACCAGAGTAAATCTCCCTGTTGCACATGTTCCGCGCAGAGGCTTTGGGTCAATCTCAGAATATTTTCCCGATTTGGATATGTAGATTGACCCCACAGCGACGGCGAGCTATCGGTCATCAGCAGACATCCATCCGGCGCAAAACCCGCCTCCTCAGTCAAAAAACCGTACAGGGCCTCTGCATCCTCTTGGGCATAACTCAAAGGCTGGAGTAACTGATATTGATTGATGCCTATTGCAATACAAGCGTGATTTTTCATCCCATATGCCCTATATATATAGTGGACAGCTTGCACAAAACGATAACACATCGCCGTTTAAGGTTATACCCACTTTCGCCAGCACTCAGAGAGCAGTTGTCCGAAGGCAGAGCTCCCAACAAGCCCCCAACTTTAGCATCCTAGAATTTTTAATTTTTATATTTCAGTAAAAAATTATACCCAGTGCCTGCCTTTAGAAAAATCAAGTTAACTAGACAGGCGGGAATTCCCCCACCATAGCGGTACTCCGCTTGGTGGTGGGATGAAAGACGAGCGAAGCGACG
>NZ_JAUBRI010000106.1:0-14984 GCF_036701795.1 Microcoleus sp. N9_A1 | reverse complement strand
ACTGAAGTCCCCGAGCCGTTTCCCTCTCAGGGCTGAAGCCACTGAGTTTCCCACATCCCGTATTAATTTTTATGAGATTTGCAGTTAGACTTGGGGCGCCCTAGGACTCTTTGTGTAACTGCAAACCTAATTCGGGATGCGGTAAGAGTTGCGTGATTCACGCAGAGTTAAGATTCGCAGCCGCTCTATAAAACGATGAGTGCGGTTAGCTAAAAGAGCTTTTTACCAGAGGAAAATAGTTAGTTTCGACCGCAAATTGTTGAGGTTGTTACGGGTAGTCTGTACGGGCGATCGCCCTGTATCAAATTTTTCAGATTTTTAGTGGAATTACAGTTTTACTCCACCTATGGTTTCATGTAGAATCATCCCTAAGATAGATACAAAATATTATGAACTTAATTCAAAACTTGGAAGCGGCTTGGTATTACCATCTGGGCTCGCGTCACCTCGAAGCTAACGATGATCATGGTGCTCTGGCGAACTTTAACAGAGCTTTGAAGTTGCAATCAGATCATTATAAGGCTTGGTTCGGCCGAGGTATGGCTCTGGGGAAATTAGAACGGCACTTAGAGGCGCTGAAGAGTTTTGATGAGGCCTTGGTGGTGGAGCCGAATGCGAGCTTTGGCTGGCACAACCGGGCTATTGCTTTAGGAAAGTTGGGCCGCTGGTTGGAGGCTCTCAACAGTTTTGAACGGGCTCTGGAGTTCAGTCCGTGCGCGGCGAGTATTTGGCACAACCGGGGACTGACACTGATCGATATGGGGCTTTACGAGAAGGCGGTTCGGAGTTTTGATCGCTCTTTAAATTTGTATCCGGAGGCTGCTTGGGCGTGGTACAACCGAGGTAATGCCTTGTTGGAACTCAAGCTTTACTATCAGGCGCTCAACAGTTTTGACCGGGCGATCGAGTTTAACCCAGACGACGCGAGGGCTTGGTACAATCGCGGTATAGCAGCCAACTCAATGGGACTTTACAAACAAGCAGTGGCTAGTTTTAGCCGATCGATCGCTCTACAACCGGGCAGAGCCGAAGCTGTGGGCGAACGCAGGGTTGCTTTGGAGAAATTAGTAGGTTTAAATCAGAGAAATGGCAAGTTTACTCCCACATCTGAGCGTCCCTTTGAAGATTATTTGATTTGGTACAACCGGGGTGTGGAATTGGCGCGAAAAGGCTGCTACTCTGAGGCGATTGCTTGCTACGAAACAGTCTTAGAAATTAATCCTGATTTTGCTAACGCTTTTTACAATAAAGCTTGCTGTTATGCGCTACTGGGATTTGCTGATTTTGCCCTTGACAATTTGCAGCGGGCTGTTGAGTTGATCCCTAATTTATACCGAGAGCTAGCTTTAGCTGACTCGGATTTAAGCTGTATTTGGAAACAAGAACGTTTTGAAGCGCTGATCCAAGGTTGATGTTATAGCAGTTGACAGTTGACAGTTGACAGTTGACAGTTTTTAGATGGGCATCAAACCGTTGATGCTACAAGGGTCAGGGATCTATTCATGAGCTTATTTCTGTCCTTACCGATGTGGCGGTTTCTATACACAAAAAACAGCTCGCCGATCAGGCGAGCTTTTGTACTTGGACGACGGAAATTCGATCGCCCTCAAGAGTATTTGTGCAATCTTTGCTATTGCACAGAAACTCGGATTGAGGGCTTGACCGGCCTTTTGGCAACTACGATTATCCGGTAGATGCCGGACTCGGGAAGTTGAGCAAAAGTTTGACCTTCGCCTTGATCCAGCAGTGATCCCGACGGAGATTCGATCGCCAGATCTAGATTTTTGGTGCTAGCTGTGACCCTAATTGTCTGTCCCTGCTTGCCTTGAACCGTGATCGGCTGGATTTGGTAGCCGGACATTTTGAGTTTGACTGTGGCTTGTTTTTCCTTGAATGCTATGGGAATTGCGCGATCGGGCCGATAAGTCCACTTGGCGCTAAAGTCGCGTCCGATTACGAAGCTGCTGGTTTCACCTTTCGGGGTGACTCGCACGCGGTAGATGCCTGACTCTGGCAACTGACCAATCCACTGATTGTCTGCTTTTTCAATAACCCCCATATTTTCACCATTGGGACTGTACAGTTCGGCTGTCAGTTGTCCTGCCCACAGGGAGAGAGTGAGTTCTCGCCCTTTGACGCCTTCAAAAATATAGGTGGTGGGTTGGTTGATGGTTTCTCGGATTTCCGAGGTTGACATTCGCTTGATCGGTTCGAGGTTTGAAACTGATCCAGAGGTAACGGGTTTGTTAAGGGTTTCTGTAATTTCCGAGGCAGCCATCAGCTCGCTCGGCCCAATTTTGGGGGCTACTGGGCTGGCAAATACTGATTTTGCCGTCATCATGAGTAGCATTCCAGTCAGTAAAATTAGTTTTTTCATGTCGCACTTCCGAGGGAGGGGGGTAAGGAGTTGTATATGGTTACTTGTGTTTGCCTGTTTTCACCGGATTAAATCTGGCGATCGGCTACAGCAGCATAGAGGATACACATAAATATCCCGTACTTGCACAAAACCTGATAGTAGCAGATTGGCAGTGCGGGAGCTAAGTAGCCTGAGTTTGTCGGGAGATTTCAATCATACTCCCTACGCATAATAACATCAATAATATTAGTAATTTGGTCAAGGAAAATCAAAGCTTTTTCCGAGGAGCTTGGTAAAAAATGCGGTGTCTTCGCTGCGGGCTCTGCCTTGCTACCAGAAAACCGCTAGTACCCGCACTGGGTGACGGCCTCTACTTTTGCCTAGTTTTGGACGATCGGCTAATTTATGTAAGGCGATCAACACCGCATCTTACCTTATTCGTAGCGTGTCAAACCACTTTTTGCGTGTCCCGATCCTGTAGGGTTTGTAGGGGCGGATTTAGTTGATTTTTCTAATACAAACGAGTTTACCACTGCAAAACCCGCCCTCCCACACGAGGTTAATTTGTACTACGAACCTGACAGAATTTTCAGGTAAGCTTGTACTGTGTTGGACAAGCCCATTTCTAATGCTTCCGCAATTAAAGCATGACCGATCGATACTTCTATTATATCAGGAATCGAGCAAAATTTAGCTAAGTTTTGCAAATTTAAATCATGTCCGGCATTCACTCCCAAACCTACTGATTGAGCGGCTTTAGCTGCTAAGACATATTGTTGAAAAACAAATTCTACTCTACCTTCGCGAAAAGCAGTTGCATAGGGTTCTGTGTAGAGTTCTACGCGATCGGCTCCAACTTCTTTTGCTAGTGGCATGAGAGCAGCATCTGCATCCATAAACAAGCTGACTCTGATGCCTTTGTCTTTTAATTTTTCAATAATTGGTAGTAGCCGATCGCGATTTTCGGGAATATTCCAACCGCTATCGGATGTTAGCACGTCGGGAGCGTCCGGGACTAAGGTACACTGAGCCGGTTTGACATCGCAAACTATATCCATAAATGGCGGCTGAAACGGATTTCCTTCGATGTTGAACTCGACGGTTAGCATTTTGGCTAAGTCGTAAACATCGGCAGCTTTGATGTGTCTTTCGTCGGGGCGGGGATGGACTGTAACGCCGTGGGCTCCGGCGGCGATGACTGTTTTTGCGGCTTCGGTAACGCTGGGGATGCCGATGTTTCGAGAGTTTCTGAGGAGGGCGATTCTGTTGATGTTAACGCTGAGTTTAGTCATGGGATTGGAAGTTGCGGATGTTTGTTGATTTTTAATTTTAACCGCTGATGAACGCTAATGAACGCTGATGCAGGCGGATTGGTTTTTTGGGCGGCTGTTAATGGGGTTGATTTTGATGGTTTTGAATCAGCTTTTCTGCAATCGGTAAGGTTTCGGCAAAAATCGCCTCTGCTGTTTGGTGTTTTGCTGCTAAATCTTGTAGATTGGTAATGCAGAAAAGCGGTGCGATGCGATCGACTATTTCGGGCGGAAAGTCTCGGCTAAAATATTTTAGTTCAAAGTCGTATCTGTGCGGACGGTAAATCATGCCCAGCAGTTCGACTAATGGTAGAAGTGTCCAATTGTGATAGTTGCCGATCGCATCTACTAAATGTCCGCGATAAATCTCTTTTTTTACCAGAGGTTGCAGCAAATCAAAACGGATTTTAATTTCGTTGAATCTGAAGCGCATTTTGGAAAAATGCTTGTTTGTATCCAAATGAGGCGGTACAATTAGATTAGCTTTGTCAAAGGCGATCGGCACTTTCCCGTGTCTCTCTATTTCCAGAAATTCGTTGCGGCTGCTGCGCCGGAAAACGGCGAAATCAATTAGCAAAAAGGGCGGGGATTCTTTGAGCCGCCAGAAGCACTGCGACTGACCGTGCCAAGCGGGTTCGGGAACTCGAAATTTGAGTTCGATTTCGCCAATTTCTGCGAGGGCTTTTTCCACAATCTCAAATGTTTCTTCCACGCAGTTATCTTCAACCACAACCGCAATATCGAGGTCTGACCACTCGTCGGTGTATCCGTGGGCTGCTGAACCTCCTTGCCATAAAGCGAGAACAAAATCTAAAGTTTGTAAGGTTAAAACAATCTTTTCCAGAATGATTGGTCTCATGGAATCAAACTATACAGTTGGTTTTGATTGTAGCGCCAATTCTCTAAAAGCAGTTTAAGCAAAGCGCCAATAAAATCGGCCGCACAAGCGGCTAGCAGCTATTGCTGCTAACCGCTTGCTATTAACTATTAAAAGTGCTATCCGATGTTGCTGAGAGTTGTGTCTTGAGGCCCGGCCATGAAGATTGAGCTTCTGAGGTTGATTGTTGAGGGGTCTGTACTGATGATAACACCCACAATGTCACCGCAGGAACAGAGGATAGCAGTATCCCCAATACCGTCTTTGTTGACATCAACGGCAGCGAAACTGATGTCATCCATGCCTTGGGTGCCTTTGTAGTAGGCAATTTTGATGATGTCGCCTTGGCTGGGGTTGAAGTCGAGAATGCGATCGGCAAAAGCAGCACCAGCGGTAAATGTATCGCCGCGCAAAATAAATTGATCGGCACCTTCTCCCCCCATTAAGAAGTCAGCACCACTATCGCCGATCAAGATATCATTGCCCGCATTTCCAATCAGTACATCAATGCCCGCTCCACCTCGGATTACGTCATTTCCCGCTCCGCCTAATAGGTAGTCGTCTCCTTGATTGCCCATAATTATATCGTCCCCCTCACCCCCGTCGAGCAAATCGTTGCCTTGTGCGCCCTTCAGCATATCGTCGCCGCGAGCGCCAACCACTGTATCGTTACCTGCATTGCCGTTAGCGGTATCGTTGCCCTGAGTGCCGATAATTTGATCGTTGCCGCCCCAAGCACGGAGCCCTCCTAATTGCCGTGCATCTTCTGGTGTAATTTCTATGAGGTTATCAGCATCATCTGCATCAAAAAAGCGACTTTCTTTAGCTCCTAAAGAAGCGCGACTAATTATGTCGGACAAGCTTTTAAGCTTGTTGTCATCGCTAATAACATTTGCCTCGTTCAAGTCGTTGACTTTAAGAGTAATGGGGATATTGTTAATACTCTCAAAACTGAAATAATCGGTGAATCCTGATTGTGCAGAATTGCCCAGCAAAACATCTGGAATTTCAATGATGTCTGCGGCTAATTCGGACTTGGCCGTGCTGTCAACGTGCTTGGCAATCTTGTTTAGATCGATATCTGCGCCTACAGCCTGACCGCTGGGTGTCACTACCTTTGGTTCCGGGGTAAGGGTGAGGTAATTAGCACCTGTGAAGTTGCTTTCCCCGGCTTGGCTGTCGATGATTTTCCGCAGATCGTTAGGAATCATATTCCCGATATGTGAAGCTCTGATGATTCCTGAATTTGATTCTATTTTACTTGCCATTTGACTTGCCTATCCTTGAAAGTAGGTTTGCTTATTTAAACTACATCAGAAATTTTTGATATTTACTTATGTTCCGTAATTTCGATAATTTATGACTGTTTCAATAAGTTTTACACTTTGTCTTTTGACAAAGGTGGTATAAGCTTAAATCTGTAAGTTTGACAAACGGTCTTTTGACTAATTTACAAAAAAAGCTATAATAGAAACCCTTATTTTACGAAACTTTTAAATTGAGGAACTTCAGCTTTTATTTAGATTATATCTAGATGATTTTTAACTGCCGATGAAGGCAGATAAACGCGGATGAACGGAGATTGTATGAGTCGGTAGAGGAGAAAATGTGGAGATGTTAAATTGAAGTCGATCTCTGTTTTCTAGTAGAGCAATCCAAATGATGAAGCTAGGGGAGAGTTGATGCCTTTTTATAGCATTTGGTTTAAAAATTGGTGGTGCTGCGGTTGATCGGGAAACAGGGTGCAGCGGCACAGGCATTGAAAATCAGTTTTCAATCATCATTATGAGAAACTTGCCCGCTGTCCGGTAACATGAGAAAGGATTAATTTTTAACAGCGCGGCATGGCTACTATTTGGGAACTCGACTTTTACAGCCGTCCAATCATAGACGAGCGAGAGAAAAAAAAATGGGAAGTGTTGATCTGCGAAAGCCCGCTGAATGTAGGCGACAAGGCCGAATCTCTGTTTCGCTACTCGCAATTCTGCTCCAGTTCTACCGTGAATTCCCTGTGGCTGGCGGATGCAATTAAAGATGCGATCGCCGCAGCACCGAAACGACCTGAAAAAATCCGCTTTTTCCGCCGCCAAATGGCGAACATGATTACTAAAGCCTGCGAGGATTTGGACATTCCCGCCGCCTGCAGCCGCCGCACCCTCGCCCTCAGCCTGTGGCTGGAAGAACGGATGCAAGACGTTTATCCCGCCGAACCGGGCTATCAACCGGTTGTGAACCCGACCGTTCAATTTATACCCGAAACGCCAGTTGCGCTGCCGGATGCTTTAATCGGCGAAAAATGGGCGTTTGTGAGTTTGCCGATCGCAGCTTTTGACGAAATGTCCGAGTGGGATATCGGATTTGGCGAAGCTTTCGGGTTGCCGATGACAGGCCTCGACCCGGAAACGCAAATTCCGGGACTCATGATCTACTCATCGAGAGCAACAGCCCTGGCAGGTTGGATGTCGGGTTTGGAGTTGGCTTTTATCAAATTTGACAGCGGCCCGCCCGCTAGGCTGGTATTAGATACGGGAGCTAACGATCGCTGGATTTTAGCTAATCTCAGAGACGCCGCAACGGAGAGAGAAGCGAAAGGATTTGAAGCCGCTAAAAAGCAAGCAAAAAAAGTACATTTCTTAGCAATTCAGTCGAATCCCGAATCGGAATCTTTTGCAGGATTTTGGCTGCTGCACGAACTAACTATTTAGTCGCGAGCGGGGCAATAACCGCTCAGGCATCGATCGCAAAAAAATGGTAATCGGTAATTGGTAATCGGTAATTGGTAATCGGTAATTGGTAATCGGTAATTGCTTCCAATGACAACTGACAACTGTCAACTGACAACTGCCAACTACCAACCGCCAACTACCAACTACCAACTACCAACTGTCAACTGTCAACTGTCAACTGTCAACTACCACCGACAACAATGACCAATCAGCAATCAGCAGAACAACTGTTAGAACTAGCCACCAAAGCAGGTGCAGAAGCTGCTGAGGTATTGGAATCGCAATCGCTCTCACGGCCGGTCTTTTTTGAAGCGAACCGCCTCAAACAGCTAGAAACCGCCCAAGCAGAAGGCATTGCACTGCGGCTGTGGCGGGATGGGCGGCCGGGTTTGGCGGTGGCCTACGGGCCTGTGGAACTGCAAATTTTGGTGGACAGGGCGATCGCGCTTTCGCAACTAAACGAACCGGAAACCATCGAACTCGGCACCGGTGAGAAAGTTGTTTATCCCGATCGCGGAGTGTCGGTGCCAGCCGAACAGCTAGTAAACTGGGGCAAAGAGGCGATCGCGATCGTCCGCCAAGCCTATCCCGAAAGCCTCTGCACCGCCGAACTCGACTGCGAAATCGAGAGCACCCGCTTGGTGAACACCAGAGGTTTGGATTCCAGTCACACCGACACCACCCTCAGCGGTTACTTATCAGCAGAATTAGTGCGGGGCGAGGATTTCCTCAACATTTGGGAAGGCGAAACCGAACGCGGGACTCTCGACTTAAACACCAGCGCCAAGCGGGTTTTGCAGCGTTTAGAATGGGCGAAAGATAATGTTGCTCCCGCCACCGGGCGCGTGCCGGTGCTATTTACAGCCAAAGCCGCCGATTTGCTTTGGGGGACTGTCTGTGCGGCGTTGAACGGCAAACAGGTACTCGAAGGCGCTTCGCCTTGGAACGATCGACTAGGCCAACAAGTGACATCGCCCCTTGTAACCCTCTCGCAGCAGCCGGATATCGGGCCCTATAGCTGTCCCTTTGATGACGAAGGTACTCCCACTCGGGCGATCGTCTTTATCAACAATGGAGTGTTGCAGCTATTTTATACCGATCGCACCACCGGTCGAGCCTTGGGGAGCGGCACCACCGGCAACGGATTTCGCCCGGGTTTGGGCAGCTATCCGACGCCGAGTTTGTTCAATGTTTTGATTAAACCAGGAGAGCGATCGTTAATCGATTTAATCGCTCAATTAGACGACGGAATTGTAGTCGATCAAATGCTTGGCGGCAGTGCTGGAATTTCCGGCGATTTTTCAATTAACGTCGATCTCGGCTACCGAGTCAAAAAAGGTCAAATAGTCGGCAGAATCAAAGACACAATGGTAGCTGGGAACGTCTACAACGTCCTCAAACAATTAGTAGAATTGGGAGGAGACTCCGAGTGGAACGGTTCTTGCCACACACCATCTGTAATTGTAGAGGGATTGTCCGTCATCGGTAAGAATTAAAGTCAGTTGGCAGTTGGCAGTTGTTAGTAGTCATTTGGCAGTTGTCAGTTGGCAGTTGTCAGTTGTTAGTAGTCAGTTATCATCAATCATCAGTCAACAGTCATCAATCATCAGTCAACAGTCAACAGTCAACAATCAACAATCCACATAATATGCGTATTTGTTTTATCGGCGATTCTTTTGTAAACGGTACTTGCGATCCCAAATGTCTCGGTTGGACAGGACGGATTTGCGCTGCCGCTTGCGGACAAGGACACGATATTACCTACTACAATTTAGGAATAAGGGGAGAAACCAGTGCCGATATAGAAACTCGTTGGTTCAACGAAATTTCTACCCGCTTACCTCACTACGCCGACGGCAGAATAGTATTTTCTTTTGGCGTCAACGACACTTACCTAGAAAACGAAAAAATTCGCATAGAAGTTGAAAAATCAATTGAAAATGCTCGCTCTATTCTCAGATCATCCAAAGAAATATTTCCAGTATTAATGGTAGGGCCACCGCCAGTTATTGATGCCGATCGCACAAGGCGGATTGCCAACTTATCCGAACAGTTTTCCCAAGTTTGCAACGAGTTAAATGTGCCTTATCTAGATGTTTGCACCCCGCTGCAAAACTCGGAAATTTGGCATAAAGAACTTACCGAAAATGACGTTTCCCATCCCCGTGCGGCCGGTTACGCTGAATTGGCTAAAATAGTTCACAATTGGGATGGTTGGAAAGCTTGGTTTAAAAATATCAATATATCAGATCAAGAGACAGTAACGCTGTTCCGAGCCGTCGGCAAAAAAGAAATGGAACTGATTAAAGAAAGCGATTTTATGGCATTTCCGCCACGCTTATCCTTTCAGCCTACTTTTTATCCCGTACTTCACAAAGCCTATGCCATACAAATCGCGAGAGATTGGAATACAAGAGATGCAGCATCGGGATATTTCGGCTATGTCACGCGCTTTCGGGTTGCGGCAGAATTCTTAAAAAAATATCCCGTACAAACTGTGGCCAGTTCAGTACACCAAGAGTATTGGATTCCCGCCGAACAATTGGCAGAATTTAATCGCAATATTGTAGGAAAAATTGAAATTTTTGCTGAATATCAACCGTAGAATAGGAGCACTGAAAGATGTTAAATTTTAATCAATTTGAATTTGTAAGTTTTGACTGCTACGGCCCTCTGATAGCTTGGGAAAGCTGAATACTGCCAGCTTTGAGACAATTGTTGTCAAGTCGCGAGATAGATTTGGTTGGCTAAATCGCAGACACGAGAAAACAGGATTTGGGGCGACACTGCCTGCCTGCGGCTAGCCTGATTTAGAAGTGCCGGATTTGAAAACACTGGTGGAGGCTATGGTAAAAAAATCGCAGATTGATATCAAATCCGATAGCATCGGAATTACAGCAGATTTCTGGTAAGTATCGAAGGATTTTTTGCTAAAGTGCGATCGAGCAGACAACTCTCAGGTCATCTACGCTATTTATGCCGTACATAACTATCCCTAAACAATTTAGGGAACCTTCCAGGGTCATCAAATCTCAACTTTTTTTACGGCCGAAACGCCTAGCCATTTTTGAAGCTTGTCTGATCGGCTTGGTGGCCGGACTGGCTGGTGTTTTGCTAAAGTCAGGAGTCGGATGGCTCGGCAGTTGGCGAGTTGCTACCTCGACATTAATCCCAGCTTGGATATTACTCCCCAGCGTCGGTTTATGCGGCGGGTTGCTGACAGGTTTCTTGGTTGAGCGTTTTGCTCCCGAAACTGCCGGCAGTGGCATTCCTCACGTCAAAGCTGCTCTCGGCGGAGTCAATCTTTCCTTAGATTTGCGAGTAGCTGTGGCCAAACTTATGACGACTATTTTAGCAGTTGGTTCCGGTTTAACTTTAGGCAGGCAAGGCCCTACTGTGCAAATAGGAGCATCTTTGGCTGGCTGGATAGGTCACTTGATGCCTACTTCCCCAGACTACCGCCGACAATTGATTGCTTGCGGTGCTGCGGCAGGATTGGCGGCTGGTTTCAATGCTCCCATTGCAGGAGTTTTGTTTGTAGTTGAAGAACTGCTGCACGACGTTTCGGGATTGACTTTAGGGACTGCAATTATCGCTTCATTTATCGGTGCAGTTGTCTCGCAGCTTTTGGGCGGCGATAGTTTAAGTTTGAACCTTCGCGCGTACCAAACCAGTTTTGATGCTCAGGAAATCCCGTTTTACATACTATTAGGAGTTTTAGCGGGGTGGCTGGGAGCTTTGTTCACCAAAGGGATTATGGCTAGCTTGCAATTTAACAGGCGATCGCTCAAATTAGCTTTGCCTGTGCGAATGGCTCTAGCTGGTCTAATCTGCGGTTCAGTAATAGCTTTTCTTCCAGCAACTTTCCGCGATAATACGGGTTTACGGGAGTTTATGCTGACAGGCGAAGCAAGCGGCATAACAAGTTTAATTGCCTTTATAGCTCACTTTTTTCTGACAATTATTTCCGCTGCTTCGGGAGCTCCGGGAGGATTGTTTTCCCCTGCCCTAGTTATGGGCTCTGCACTCGGTCACATGGTGGGAATTGTGCAGGCAGATTCCCTGGGTGTCGGTTTGCCGGTAACTTACGCTTTGGCGGGAATGGGAGCGTTTTTTTGCGCGGTTTCTAGGGCGCCGATTACTGCGGTAGTGATTGTGTTTGAAATTACGGCGGATTTCAAATTAGTGCTGCCTTTGATGATCTGTTCTGTAGTTGCTTATTTGGTGGCGGAAAAGGTGGACAGTGGCTCTTTTTACGATCGCCTTTTGGAGTTTAACGGCATTCAACTGACAAAGGCAAAAGCTGCCAGCAATACTTTGAGCGACTTGCACGCAGATGACGTGATGCAGCGCCGAGTTGAAACTCTTTCGAGTCTGCTGACTTTCGATGAAGTGATGCAGGCTTTTTCGCGATCGCACCACCGAGGCTTTCCAGTAGTTGAAGATGGCAAATTAGTCGGAATTGTCAGTCAAACCGATTTGGCAAATGCCAGCGATCGCAATTTGTCCGGCAACTCCCTGCTCAAAGAATTTATGACTGTACAGCCGATCGCAGTCAAAGCAAGCGATACTTTAAGCGAGGTTTTGTACAGGCTCAACAACTACAATATCAGCCGCTTGCCGGTCGTAGAAGGCCGGCGTTTGGTGGGAATTATTACCCGCAGCGACATTATCCGAGTTGAATCCGATCGCCTCAGCGGAGAAACCACCCAGGGCCCGCATCCAGAACCTTCCTATGTTGTCTATCAAACCAGGGCTCCGCAAGTCGGAAACGGCCGCTTATTAGTGCCGCTTTCCAATCCCCAAACAGCACCCGCTTTGCTCCGGCTGGCCGCGGCGATCGCGCGCGATCGCAATTACGAATTAGAATGCCTGCAAATCATCTTAGTACCGCGCAACAGTTCCCCCTCCGAAAGCGCAGTGCGGACAACCAAAAGCCGCCGCCTGCTACAACAAGCCGAGCGAATAATTCGCAATTGGAACTTGCCGGTACACACCCAAATACGGGTAGCTCACGACGTGCCTAACGCGATTTTGGAGACAATAAAGGAGCGACATATAGATTTAATTTTGATGGGCTGGCAAGGCGAATTTTCCACAAAAGGACGCATTTTTGGCGATGTTGTTGATACCGTAATTCGGCAAGCAGGCTGCGAGGTGATTTTGGTTAAATGGAGCGAAAAACTATTAGCAACACGTAAGAAAAATGAGTTTTCTGCCACTTTTAGCGGGCGGAAATATGCGTCTATAGAATGGGAGTTAAATCCCGAAAAAGTTGACGGAGCAGATAATCCCGCATTGGCGAGCTCCTCAGATTTATCAGCGACTCCTGAAAGTGAATTTGCCCCGAATTTAGACATTCCAGCCCCTGAATTGGGGCTGCACACGCTGATGGGTTTGCACCGCTGGTTGGTACCTATTCGCGGCAGTTACAAGCAAGCTGCGGCTTTGCGGCTGCTACCTGCTTTGGTGGCTGCGAGTGCTGTACCGGAGATTAAATTGTGTCAGGTTCATCAGCCTTCTGTTGCAGAACCCGATCGCGGAGAATTAAAGCAAGCGGCGGAGTTTATCCAGCGCCGGGTTAGCTGTTCGATAATAGCGACTTCGGTTTGCGCTAAATCGGTTTCTGATGCTTTAATTGATTTGGCTCAGAACGATCAGTGCGATGCGATCGTCCTGGGAGCGAGCCGTGAAGGGCTGCTGAAGCAGGTAATTCACGGGAATATCCCGGAAGCTGTCGCGCGCGGGTGCGACTGTACAGTCATTTTAGTGCGATCGGCCTCTTAGCAAATTCATACTATGTCACTCTTGTTTCCAGGCAGACCTCCTAAATAATTAGACTTTAAATAATTATGGCTTACAGCTAGATAGTTTTCCTAACCCAGAGGCGTTTTCCTGGATTCCCTTCAAATTCCATAAACAAGTCTCCATGCCTTTTTCCGCTTCTGCTTCACAACCGCTAAATTCTCGCTTTCCTTTTATTTTTAACACTCAATTGCTTTGTAAGTGATGTATAATAATGCAAAGCAAAAACCATATTAATTCCAAAAAACACCAAAGTTAAAACAAATGTAAAAAAAGACGTAAAGGACAGCCTGGAACTCATCGTAAACATCGCCAAAATGATTGAGCAAAGCCCAAAACCGGAAGCAAAAGAACTTAAAAGCAGCAACCGCACCTTAGACATAGTTTAATTTAAAGATTATCAGTAAAATGCACTCTTGGCAGCTACAGAGGAGTGCCAAATGATACTTATTACTATATAGCGGAATTGCTCAGTTCCGCCAAGGGCCAAACGACTGCTTTCCTCAAAAGGTGTGAATTATACAGAAAAATACAGCCCGCGCTCTTGTAAACTCCTGTTGCTCGACTTAATATCAATCAAAGGAATTCCCCAGCATCCGCGAGCATTCCACCTTTCGCCGTACAGTCACCGCAGCCGCAATCCCGCTGACAGCAAAGTATTCGCTTCCAAAAACCGCGCTTTCCCTGGGATTCCAAACATTGCCAAAATCCACAAACGGCGTCACCTGCAAAACTCCTTGTTTGTCGTTGGTGCGCTTGCATCGGATACCGCAACTCGGCTGAATCAAAAATCCCGCTATCGGCAAGCATTGCATCCTGACGGTAGCCCCGCAATGTGTCTGAGCCTCCTATACCGAATTGTTCGATCGCCAAAAGCTCTGCCCCAGCCAATTTCACATCCGATCGCACCTGCAGCAGCGTCTCATACCATTTTTTTAAAGATGTGCTAGAGATAAAGAATGTAAAATCCAAGACCATCCTCTCAGAAAACCAATGACATGATTCGTTAAAGATGCTAAGATTTCCTGAACTTTTACGCGGAGTTCGTCAAGATTACTAAAAACTAGCCAAGCTAAAAATTCTTTGATGTATTCCCACACTCTTTCTGTTGGATTTACTTCAGGACAATGAGGAGGCTGAAATAGTAAAATAATATTGTCTGGCAATTCAGATGTGCTTAAAAGATGGCTGCCAGCATTATCGACTTGAATGATCGGCAATTCATCGGGATATTCAAGCGACAATTGTTCCAAATATGCTTGAAAACAAACTTTATCTAAATGGGAAAACTCCCAAAAAAAACTTCTTCCAGTAGAGGAGGATACTGCTCCGTAAAGTCAGAAACATTTAAATTTCCATTGATGTTTCCCTACGGGTTTTACACCTCTCCTGTGTGATCCTTCGTCTCTGAATTGTATGTAGTCCCAATCGAGTTTTTTCACACCAAAAAATAAATTTTTTGTTTTTTTTTCTTGGCCAGGAGCTTGGTCCAGTAAGGTTTTGATTCTCTCAGATAGGCTATTTTTGAATTCATTTATTGCCGTTGGCTCTTGCTCACTACTCCGGGGTCTTTGTCTTTTCAATTTACTTTTTAACTCCCCTTTGACCAAGGAGTATACAGCTTGATAACTACTAGGTATCTCCTTGATCAACCAGAGCCAGAGATGAACTTCTTTATAACTAGAAGACCCTTCGGGGTCTCTCAATTCTTGTTGTACTAAAGCCGCTACTTCAACGGAAAACTTTTTGGGTCTGCCAAAAACCTGTCGATTTTTTAACAAGTTTTCTATGCCACCCTCTTTATATTGAAAGAGCCAGCGATGAATTGTAGTTTCACTTTTGCCCAAAATAGACGATATTTCTCGGACTGTTTCTACTTGTTTTGACTGAAATAAATAAAGCATTTG